>NZ_CAWQTY010000213.1:0-17451 GCF_963897815.1 Xenorhabdus sp. Sc-CR9 | reverse complement strand
GTAAAGCGTAATCCGCTTTTGGCCGCCGTCAGCCCGTTCATGATATTCATCCTATTTTGCTCCTTGTCATGATGGTTGAACAATTACATCTCCATGCGTGCCCCATAGACTTCTTTGAATTCCCACAGATTTTTTTGGTATGGGGTAGATACATCCAGTTTGACGAAGGTGGACTGACTGACAAAACAAGCCATCGCCTCATGGATTAAGCGGCAGAAGCGGTACATCTCCCCCGGATTAGCGTAACAATCAGGGTTCAGGGTCAGTGACAACAAATGTCCCCGAATGGGATTGCCCAGTTTCATCCGGTCAATCAGGTTTTCCTCCACCTGCATAATGCCGTCGATATGCCGCTGAATATGGCGGCTCAGGGGGCGGTTAAATTCGGCATAATAGTTAAACAGACGGAGGAAGTGCTGCATCCCTTTGGTGGTAAACAGCAAAACCGGCGGGCTGGCGAGGCAGGAAAGCAGTGGCCAGCCGGAATTATCCTGCAACTTCGGCGGGGAATTGGGAGTGACTGGCATAATATTGTGCACACTGAGATGCGAAGGTGAACCCTCCTGCATCACACTGATGCTGCCTTGCGCCAGTGCCATGGCGGGTTCATGATAGCCTGTAAAATCGCAGGCGATCGCGAGTTCAGGCAGGTTGCGAGCCGGTTTGCCTGTCAGGTCAAAAAAATGCAACCGGTGTTGAGTGCGATCCAGCAAATCACGCTCGGTGCGGAGCTGGTAGTAGAAATAATCCTGCTCTTCCCCGGCCAACAGTTCCGCTGCGGGCGTAAATTGCGCTATTGGCAGATAGTGGTAAGGCGTGCCCCGTAGCTCATCATCATCAGGCTGTTGCACCACCTGGACGTCATGCAGCCGGAACAATTTCATCGAATCGCCCAGCGGCAAGGGATAACAGTGGTTTTCGGCATCCAGTAGGACAGGCGGGCTGAGCCGTTTTTCCAGATGAATGGCCGGCACACAGCCCAGCATAAAAGCATCTTCGACATCATCCAGCGGCAGTTCGCCTTCAAAACGAAAAATCAGTTCAAAAGTCCCGTCTGCATTGAGCGAAATTTCCTTGCAATCACGGCTGATATCCAGCGTGACAAAATTATACAGGTGCGGCAGTGCATAATATTCAATCAGCGCTTGCAGGCCGGTATAAGTGCCCTTTTTCATTGGCAGGATGGGCTTATCCAGCAGGTCATGCCAGCCATAAGGAAAACAGTTCAGTTTACGTTGCTCGCCCTGTGCGCTGACACTCATCTCACAGAGATGCTGGTCAAGCCACAGGCTGAGCTGTGCTGCTTGTTCAGTATCCGTGCCAAGGAAAAAAGAGAGCGATCCGCAGTTCCAGACCGAAGAAGTACTTCCCGTCTGGCACAGGGTCAGGATAATTTCACTGTGCGTGCCGGTTTTTTTCACCGTGCGATCCCGCACCACTAAAGGCTCAATATGCAGCGGGCGGCAGGTTTTGAACGTGAGTAATTGCTCCTCCGCCTGCGCAGAAACAGCGGTGTTTCTGGGAATATCCGCCGCGCCCTGATGTTCGGCATCAGTGGGAAAAAATTGCATGACTGTGGCCGGCGGAACAGGGCACAGCACTAACGGCCAGATACGGGATAAAATACCGTGGGTAATTTCGGGGAAATCATCCTCCAGCTTATCCCGTAAGCGGGAAATCAGCAGAGAAAATGCTTCGAAAAGGCGTTGAATATCGGGATCATGAGCTGTTGCCAGAAAGTCCGTTAAATGGGGTGATTCTTTTGCCACGCGCTGAGCCAGCTCCCGCAGGTAAGCACGCTCTTGTAGATACAGCGATTCCTTGTTGTTTATCATTCTTTTTACTTTTTTATGTTAGATTTTTTTATCTGCCAGGTTAACTTATTGTACACATACATCAATAAAATTAATTAACTAATTAGATGGAATTTTCACCTGATTTTGGCGGAATATGGAGAAATTAGCAGAGTATGAGCGAGAATTCAGGCAAAAATAAGGATGGTAGGCTCGGTCAACGGTTTGACTCCTCTATGCCTAACCGTTAATATCTTTTTCTACAACAATGATCCATCGCCTGTCAGGATCGCCTTAGGGTGGCGAAATAAAACTCCCGTAGCCTGAAAGGGAGAGCAAGTATTGCGGTACGTCTGCGCACCTTTGGAAGCAGATATTGTCAGACATAAACCCCTTGTCTAACGATGAAGGTTTTTTAAACTAAAAATACTCCAGAAGGGTGTTTTTATGCTGTCAACTAAGCGCATTGAACATTGAATCATGCACTTCATGTCAGACCACAAAATTATTCTTACACACCACATTCATACTTCTACGATCTCTGTTTGAAATATTCAGCAGATAACTTTTCTGCATCCAAATAATTAACCCATGACTGCTGTTTGACACTTCACTTTGCGGCGTTTGCTGTGCCTGTTGGCATTTCAACGTTCGCACGATTGTTGCTGACTGTTTGCGGACTTAAGGCGTCACTTTTTGCCGGTTTATCGCTGAAAGTGACGCCGCAGCAAAAGGATAACCTGACAATGACAGGATCACGCCTGCTTAACCACACAGTGAATCTGACACTGCATTTTATAGATTGGAAAATCATCAAAAGGAGAACCTGACGATATCGAGGCTGGCTTTTAGCCGGTGGGGATGACCTGTTAATACAGGCGGCAGTACCGCGTACTCAACCGATACCCCGCAATACCTCAACACGCGTTCACTCTGGCGCACAGATATTCGTCAGGGGCAAAGTTGGAATTTCCTGCTTTGTCCGTACTGTCGCGCGCCAGAGATCGCATGTTGAAAGGTTAAGTAAGGAGAAGCCGATGAGTCGATTGATTAAGGAATTAAAGTTTTTTGCTCGTCAAGGTGGTGGCAGCCATAAAACCTGCCATGACCGCATTCGGATTGCGGGTCGTTTAGGCGCGTTGTTATTGAGTCTGAATATTCAGGTTAAAAGCCTCAGCCATTTAAAAACCAAGCACGTAGAGCATTATGTTGATGTCCGTTTATCGCAGGGTGTTGCCAAGCGAACTATGCAAAATGAAATGTCCGCGCTGCGCAATATTTTCCGCATGGCAGGTAGGGAGAAACTGGAAACTTCTTCACGTTTGAGTAATCAGGCATTGGGATTAAGTGGAGCCAGTCGTGAGGGAACAAAGCAGGCGATCCCTGATGCCACGTTTCAGGTTGTTTATCAGAAAGCCCTTGAACGGGACGCCGGATTTGCAGCCACACTGAAACTTGCCCGTTTGATGGGGCTGCGTTCTCAGGAAGCGGTGCAGTGTAGAGCTTCATTGAAAAGCTGGCGAAAGCAATTGGAGCAACCAGAGCCAAAATTGCATGTTGTTTTCAGTACAAAAGGCGGCCGACCAAGGCAAACTCGTGTATTGGATGTCGCGGCGGTGAAAGAGGCTATAGAACAGGCCATTGCTGTTGCGGAGCAACGCGGCGGCAAGTTGATCGATAAGCCGGATCTCAGACAGGCCATGAACTACTGGCGGACACATACCACAAGGATTGGGTTAAAGGGCTGCCACTCTCCCCACAGTTTGCGTTATGCGTGGGCGCAGGATGCACTGGTGTTTTACCAACAAAATGGATTTAGTCGTCAGGAGGCAAGAGCATTGGTTTCAATGGATTTGGGACACGGAGATGGTCGCGGGCGTTATATTGAACGGGTTTATAGTCGTTCAACTTAGCAGTTCAGTTATTGAGTTAGATAAAACAATCAGTTAAAGTATTCCCGCCACTAGCAAAATCTAGTGGTGAGGTTTCGCAGCCTCGAAATATGGTGTCCCACTGGTAGGATGTTTCTACCAGTGCGTCTGCTATCACCTTTTCAATGGTGATTCAGGCGGGGGAGGCTTCGGCCTCGCCGGTTGGACACCACCGGTACTGCGAACCCTGTCTGAATCGCCACCATCAATATTAATTAATGGAAGGGGTAGCAGGAATGAATAACAACTATGTTCAAAAAAATGACTGGCATCAGGCCGATATTATTGCTGCATTACGTAAACGTGGAACAACCTTAGCAGCGGTTTCTCGTGAAGCTGGACTCAGTTCATCAACATTAGCAAACGCATTCAGCAGACCTTGGCCGAAAGGTGAATGGATTATTGCAAATTATCTTGGCATACATCCTTCAGAAATCTGGCCTAGCCGGTATTTTGATTCTTATACTGGAGAATTATTAGAAAGGAAAGCCCGTTCTAAGCCACAGGAATAACCGACTTTAATTTGTGATCGACTTCGTGAAAATGATAATTTTTAATATGAAGCCCTGAGTGTGGAATGGCATCCTAATTTATCTTAGTGTGATTACAGAGGGGGCTTTATCGTTTCACTATACCTGCTCTTGGTTAAATGACTCAATCTAAGATCATCACAATGAGATTGCAAGTGATGATCTTGCCGCTGGATTAATATTATTAATTACCAAAGTGAAGGATTTTTCTAAAATTTTCTTCTATTTTGTTTTCAACAAATTCAGGTTCACAATTCCATATTTTAGAAATGCCAACAATCGCTTTATCCACGTCCCAAGGTAATAGATGTTTTCCGTAAAAGGTTGCAAAAGGCCCATCTGTTTCAGTTAATATTCTATCATTTGGAATTAATTCAATTATATTTCTCCCTTTTTTTGAACTCAACATTGCTGGCCCAACTGAAAACCAAGCACCTATATCAATAGCTTTCTTAAGTTCTTCTTTTGTTCCTGTAAACCAATGAAATATAGGAATACCATCAATACATTTCAATTCATCTACAACTTTTTCAGCACTTCCTCTTGAATGTATTGACATAATTCTGCCCCCCTGGCTATGCACTTTTTTTAATATGTGCCTAAATACGTTTAGCTGGATGCCTGCATGCTTTTTATAATCACTACCTCCATCAAGACCAATTTCACCAACATATCTTACTTGAGGCAGCAATATATCAAAAATTCCTAACTCATCATATCTTAAATGAGCTAATTCAGGGTGAAGACCCAATGCAGTTTTAATTCTTTTAAAACCAGCAACAAGTCTATTACTGCCAATATAAGCTTTTGGTGTTGTTGTGATAGAAAGGACATAAAGCCCTTTCTTATTGCATTCACTAATAATACTTTTTGGATCGTTGTATAGATCCAAATGACAATGCATATCAAGCTTCAAATTATCCGTTCCTTTTTCAAGAAATCTTCGACTTCTTTCAATCCATCAGAAAATACTTTCTCATATTTATCAATATCATTGCTCTTTAGTCTACCTGATTTTAAAACCCATGCTTTTAAATTTTTCTTTTTAGAATTTTCTATAGCCATCAAAATTGAAATCACATCATCACGGCCATCTTGTTTGTTTTTTACGAAATCTCGTAAGGTAGGATATAAACCATGATGATATAAAATCGCTTCATTCACATTCCCTTTTAACAAAGAAGCTCGCCTTATCATACAAGGAACACAATATCCACACTGTTGGTGTTTTCTTTTCCAGTGACTACACGAAACTGTGGAATCAACAATTTTATGTAATGTTGTCGAATCTTTGCATTCATTAACCATTTGCCCTTTTGTTTTGAATTGATAAGGGTTGAGCAATTTCATATTAAAGCCAATATTATTGAAGATTTCTTGTATCATTTTTATAAAATATGGATGTGTAGTTCTTGTACTCAATGAACCAATTCTACGATTTGTCAATGGTGCATTCAAAGAGATAAAGCCATTTTCAGGAATATATATTGGCATATTAACATTATGATTAACCTTCATTACTGCATCAGCTCCTACCGCCGCAAATGCTAAGAAATTCAGGCTACGCGTTCTCATAGTAATATCTCTAGGCATTCCTCTTCCGATAGGGTTTGCGCTTGAGGAAAATCTTGAAAATTTCCCTTTTCCTTTAATACCAATTGCTATTTGATCTTGCTTTTTTTTATCCCCTTTATATGAATGACTTATTAACAATGGCTTCTTACCTGATGCTAAAAGATCAATCACGCCAATTGCGCTATCCAACCCTCCCGAAAATAACGAAATGCAATCTAATCCTTTTAAATTTATTAACCTGCGCCCATTAACCGCCTCAAATGGCATAGGTGGCTTTTGTCCATCACTTTTAAAATCGAAATTCCAAATATCTCCACTCAAAAACTGCAAGGATTTTTCTAGTAATTCTTTGTTTTTAATCCATAAAATTGGATTTATAACACGAACAGATAGATTTATATTTCTAGTCCAACCATCAAAACAATCATCTCGAACTATAAAAGTATCTGCTGCCGTTACTGCAAGTGATATTGTTAAGAAATCCATAATTTCATCAGATATTTTTACTCCCAATCTTTTCATTGAGTCATAAACAGGTTTTCCTATTGTTGCTATATCATCTCTGGGTTTTATTCCATTTTTTAAAGTCACACCATCACGAGAATAAATCTGAACCGAAACAGTATTTTCATCAGATGGTGGCAATCGACTATAATCATGATCTATATAAATATTCATTCTTGATAACCTTCCCATTCATCCCAAACTTCAGTAATAACATTTTTTTGAATTTCAATAATATTTTCTTTTGAAAAAGATTTTATGTTTTTATTTAATTTTGGCTCCATGTAATTATCGACTGTTGCACTTATTAATTCGTGTAAATCATTTTCCGCTTTTTGCAGTGCTTTTGCTGACTGAGCATTATTCCACGCTTTTCCCGCATCCATAGTAATTTGGATAAAAATACTATCTGCTAAATAGCAAATCATTGTTTCAATAAGTACGTCGTCTGTAATATCCATCGGATCGAATGTAGCTTTGCCATCCAAAGCTTCGACCAATGCATCGTTCATTGCTATCTGTATTTTATCTGCATCTTCAGTTCCCTCTGAAAGAGCATGTGCTATTTTTGCTATAGCAGCATCGCACGAAAGCCCATTAAGACTATTAAGATCGATTATTGGATTGTTCTTTGAATCATTTACAACGCCACTATTTAATAATTCAAATAATCCACCACCAGCTCCAACAATATTACCAAGACGCGCATTAGCCGATTCTGCGCCCCCTGTTACTTGTCTTGAATAACGGCCAAGAGCACCTTTTAGAGCAGCACTATCTCTATTTTTGGCGAACCTACCAAATAGTGTTCTAAATCCGCCTAAATTTTTGTTTTCGCCATTTTGGTTTTGATCTGCCCAAGGTGGAACAAGCCCTTTGCCATTTTTTGGTCCTTTACTTGACTGCGATGTTCCCATTATGTCTCCTTATTTATACCATGTTTTATCTTTGATAAGTGCATTCATCCAATATGGTTGTACATTGATACCGCTTATAAATCTTTTAAGAATTTTTGCTGCTTCGATATTATTATCTGCCACCAAAACCGCTCCAGCAAAACCATTAGGTTGATTACTCCACTCAGTCATACTTCGAAGATGCTCGATCAATCCTTCCATAACAGGTATGAATTCATCCTTCGATATATCCTTTAATACTTTTATTGCTGCTTGAGAACTTTTTCTCTTTGTCGAAATTAATACGCTTAATGCGTCTCTTGCTTTTGGTGATAGACCGATAACATAATGTCCTGCAGGCATTGTTTCGCGGGATAAATATACTGCAGCACGCAAATCTTTATCACTTAACTTCGGTTCGAGTTCTAACCAATTTAAAATAAACTCACTTGTAGTTTCGTCTTTTTTCCATGCAGCAGGAACTGTGTTAGGAAGTTCTTCTAAGCTCTTATTTTCTAAATCATCAAATATTTTTTTAAAGTTTTTATTGGTGTCTATCATAGAATACAATGCATTAGCTGCTTCTTCACCTGCACATCTTTCGAATATCACTAACTTTGTAATAACATTTTCATCCAATGATATCTTTCTTCTCTTAGCTATATTAGATCTCATTTTAACTATATTGAGTAGTCTTTTGACGATCCTAGGATTACCATGTATTATTGGTGATGTTGCAAATATAGGTGCAATTCTATCAACTTGATCATATGTTCTGGCTAATTCTAGATTGTTTTCTCCCTTTAAAATTTTGAGTGCATCTTCCTTCTTCATTGGATCCTCATGCCATGATTCTTGAAGTGACTGCTCCAAAGCAATCCTAAGATCTTCAACCAAGTTATCATCTATCCCTGCATTAACCGCATGAAGCAGAAAGAGATACGACCTTATTTCCAAAAGCCCAGTTCTAGGCACTCTAATAGGAATTTGTATTAATTTATCTAAGTAATCTATATGATGTCTTGCAGATGTTCCTTTAAAATATTCTGATACAGAAGTTCGTATCATATCTTCATCAGCAGCGATGACGAATGCTGTATTAGGCAAAAACAAAAATAGTCTCATTGCTTCTAATGTTTGAATTGCATTATTGGGCAAGCAACGATCAATATTATCGATAAAAACAATAAGATTTTTATTCAAATCATTCAGTATTCCGCTATATTCCTCTCTGAATAAATTTATCTGCTGTGGTGGTGTCAATACTTCCTTATCCTTAATCAATCCGCTTTTTACAATTTCATTTCCCACGACAACTGCGTTTTTATAGCTATCTTCATTAACACCGTTGTTAATTATATTTTTGATTGCACCTAAACTGCGTGAAACCATCCCTCCAGTCGGAATACCATGAGCTAAAGCAATGCCTTCTATAGTCAAACCTAATGCTCTGACTTTATCTACTCTATTGAATAAATTGAAAGTTCTTTCAAAAATACATTGATTTCCTTGAGCTGCTTCATTTAGCTTTGTTGCAATCACCTCTAATAACGCAGCTCTTGCATCATCATATCCCTGGTAAAGCCAGGCATCAAAATTTACTACTAGAATATTCTCGCCACCTTCTTCATTTATTTGTTTTTCAATTATTTTTAGTAATGAGGACTTTCCTGCTCCCCAGTTCCCGAAGATACCTATAGATACTGGAAGCATATTTCTAGAATTTAATATATCTACGGCTAAACTTGAAACCTCGCCAAAGTTTAAATAATCAATACTCGATTCTATATCCGACCACATATTCCCATACCTTTTGTTATGATTTACTTTGTTTATTATATATTATGTTGTTATTTCCACTTTGAATAATTAACAGATAAGTTAATTGCCATTTGAATTTTCACATGTTGGAGGATATTTTTCTGAAGACAGCAGCATATTGTGTAACTTAAGCGCATTAGTCGCAATCTGCACCAACAATGAATCTTGAAAAGTTGAGAATTACTGCCTTTACTCTTATTTTAGTATTTAATCCTTATGCAAAATATGAGATAACTCTCATGCTTGATACTAACAACTCCATTATCAAATACCAACACGGTTTACTGAATCTGGTTAAAAACATGGATAATGTCTCGAAAGACTGCCAGATTATGAGCATATTACGGGATATCATTATCAGGAATTGCTCATAGAAGGCGGCTGGATGCCTTGATAAATAAAGGTTATCGTATCCCAGCTTGAATTTAATCAAAAAATTCATTTATTTTTATCTAAAAAATAACAAACTAGGCCATTAAATAAAACGCAAAATTAGTTAGATATGTGAACTCAGGGAGTAAAATTGTTTGGGGGCACTATTAGGGGCATAAAAACAATACGTAAAAATAAATTTAGTATATTCAGTAAGTTATGCTTATTTACTAGTCCCGCCCTGGCACCAAATAAAACTTTCTGCTAAAACAGTAAGTTAGAGTCAGAAAGAGCCACCTTCACGGTGGCTTTTTTCTTTGATGAAAATCACGTTTCACTATTCGTTCACTATATCCTTTCACTATATTTCTTGACCTCCTGTTTACTTCTTTTGCCCACCTACGACCGGGACAATATTCACTTTTCTATCATATCTTGCCGTCTGGGTAATATTTTTATGCCCGGTGATTTGTTGTTTTTCGGAAAGTGGCCCTTCGAGATCGGAGACGCCTTTTGCTTTCAGATCATGGAACGTGAAATTAAAATCTAAGTCCGGAAAAGTCTCTTTTGCCAGCAACTTTGCTTTTCTCCAACGGCTGTTAAAGCCGTCTCGGGTATAGCGCGAACCCTTACGTTGATGGAGTACATAAATACTGCTGACCCCTTTATCAAGGGGCAAAGCATTTTTACTCATGACAACGACATTATCTAATCGTTCTGTCCATGCCTTGATCTGTGCAACCCCTGTTTTACCTTGTTTAATAAAAATTCCTTCTTCATATACCTGCGCGTAGGTCAGTGACAGAATATCGGCCTGTCGCGTGCAACACAGATACGCCAATTCCATCGCAATTTGAACTACCGGCGGCGAGATAGAATAGAGAGCGTTATACTCATCGTCGGTAATGTACCTGTCTCGTGGAATTTCTTTGAACTGCCGTACACCCTGACAGGGGTTACCGCTGACTATTCCGCGTTCATATCCCCAGTTAAATACACGGGACAAAAAGTTTTTCTCTCTGTTAGGTTGTGTCTTGGCTTTTAATCCGCGTTTATCCATGTATTTGCGAATATGCTGCGGTTTAATATTATCAGGCAGCATGTTTCCAAAAACGGGCAATAACTTATTGGCGTACTTCCGGTAGTCTTTTTTGGTTTCTGTGCCTAACGCTGAGAAATCAGGCGAGAGAAAAAACGCCTTAATAAGACCGTTTAACGTCTCGTCATTTTTCTGAGCAGCGAGCAATTTCTCATAGGCAACCCAAACTTCCGCCTGAGTCGCAGAAAAATTACATAAACGCACTGTCCGGCTGTCATAGGTTTGGAATTCATACGCAGAGCGACCCCGCCGAACGCGCGGGGGCATCCAATTATCTGCGGGGTTCTTGCGTTGTCTACCCATTAGTCTAATGCTCCGAAGTTAGGCTCTTGAGGGACGGGGGCATAGTTTATCAGCCGCTGTGATAGGGGATTGTTAAAATGATCCCATGTAGTTCGGGGTCTTCCGTCCCGACGGGTAATAAAAAATATACCGGCTTCCTTAAGTATTTCACATTGCTTGGACGGGATTTTAAAGCCTGTGAGTTCGGCTATATCTGCGTCACTAATGATGCCGATTTTTGCATCCATATTGACCTCGATTAGTTATTAACCGTAGGGGTTGAACATTACCGTTACATGAACGATATCGAATAAATTAGGTTGCGGATTGTTACTGTATTCACCTCTTCTTCATAGCCTCTAATAAAATGTCCTGAACTTCGCGCTTAGAATTGCGCCGCTCCATAACAAGATCATCCATCGTGCCATTAGCAATAATGTGATGAACAAAAACGGGGCGGACGTGCCCGGCTTGTGTCTGTCGGGTGGGGCCTATACGTTCAATGATTTGCTGGTACTGCTCTAAGTCCCACCAGTGGGAGAAAAACACCAGAATGTTGCCGCCGTCCTGTAGGTTCAGGCCGTGGCCTGCGCTGGCAGGATGGGCGAACATCACGGGGACCTTTCCGGCATTCCAGTCGCGCAGGGTTTGTGGATCAGCATCAAGGTGTCTGCCTTTGGGAAACGCTTTCAATAACCGCTCTAAATCGTGCTTCCAGTGATAGGCGACGAGCACCGGCATTCCGCCAGCTTCAGCAATAATACTGTCGAGTGCCTGTAACTTGGCATCATGCAGTTCCTGCCAAGTGCCGTTCTCGTCGATATAGAGTGCACCGCTGGCGATTTGCAGACATTTAACCGTTTTGGCCGCTGCGTTCAGCGCTTCCACGCCGATGCTACCCAGCTCAACGAACATCTCTTTTTCCATCGCCTGATATTGATGGCGAACCGTGGACGGCAGATCGACACAGATAACGTTATGGATAGGCTCTTCAATGTCGAACCAATCCGCAGCATCAAGGGCGATGGTCACATCATTTAAGGCTGTCTGCATTTGTTCCTGAGCAAACGGCCACGGCTCTAATTTCACCCATTGCTGCCCCGGAAAGCGGATGCTATTAAACCAGCGCGAAGTAAAGGCGTTGTACGTCCGGCCTAGTCGCTCTCCCTGATCAACAAACCACGCTTGCCCCCACAAATCAACCAAGCCATTGGGGGAGGGTGTACCGGTGAGATTGACCCAACGGCGTACATGTTTATGGGCGACCTTTGCCAGTGCTGCGGCTCGTTTACCTCCTTTACGTAACCGGAATGATTTTAGCCGTGTACTCTCATCGGCAATGACGGTGCCGAACGGCCATTTATTTCCCAGTGTTTCGACCAGCCAGACGAGGTTGTCATAGTTGGTAGTAAAGACACTGGCGTTGGTATTTTTGAGCGCGTCCATACGCTCTTTTACACTGCCTACTATGGGCTGAACTTCGATATTGTGCAGATGATCCCATTTAACCGCCTCGTCCGGCCAAGTGGAACGAGCCACACGCAACGGGGCTAAAACCAGTGTTGGTTGTGTCTCACTGCCTGCCATGTATAAATATTCGAGTGTAGTGAGTGTTGCTACGCTTTTGCCCATACCCATTCCTGCCCAGACATTACAACGGGACATATCGAGTTCGTGATTGATGATCAGGTTTTGGTAGGGGCGGGGGGTGAATGGCTTCATATGATGCCCTTAGCATACGCGAGCGATAATATTCCCCGCGCTCGTCATTTTGAGTTTAATTGTCATTCCATCTTCTGGGAGTTGTACATAATAGAAACCGTTTTGCTCTTTGTCGGCTTTTTTTATAAAATCGTTAACTACATATAATACAGTATTAATATTTACATCCTCGGGTGTTTCAATTATTATTTTCATTCTGATTTCCTTATTTTATAAATGGAGTTTTGGGTTTTTATATAACCATCGGCTTTGTAGGTTTCAGCATTAGTTACCAGAGATGTGATTATTTCGACACCATCTGCAAAACGTTCACGGCTGTCATTAAATACTCTGCCATATGCGATAGCTATAACTTTACCGTCATCATTATTACCCTGTACGAAATCGGTTAATTCTAATTCTGCGGTATATTCTGTAGGTTTATTAATAATCACCGCTAACGACGGTTCTTCATTATATTTATTGTTCATAAATGTTTCCCTTATTTGATTTTCTTAACTGGAAAATTGCACCCAATCATTTGATGAAATACCCACGGAGCGAATCGACCTAAACCTATTCCGCTCCATTCGCTGAAATTCCAAACCTGTAACCAAGCCCAACGCCATAAATAAAAACGGCGTAGATTGTTCATTACTATTTTCTCCAATTAAAATTTACCCATCATAACAACCGCACGGCATGTCGTGGTCAATATCGTCTATGCCGTAGCCATTAGGGTTTTGTAAGAATTCGCCCCAGTTCCAGCGTCGGCCTAGCCCTTTTATTTGTTTCAGGTCGGCGGACTGTTCCATTGCTAACGCTTTTTCTACTAATTCAGGATGGTCTTGCTGAAGGCGCAAAAGCTCCGGTTTTTTCGTATAGGGGCAGCACCAGCACGAGCTTTTACCCGGTCGGGGGAGTCCTGCGCGCTGAATGACCTCTATGCATGTGTCTCTGTCCCACCCCCAATCATACAACGGGTATTCGTATTGAAACTTCTTGGACAGAACGGCATCATTAGCCAGACTGCGACGTGCATTTAATACCCTTTGTTCTTCATCAAAATCGTAACCGACCAACATAATGACTTTTTCACCTCGTGCCCAAGCTGCCTTGCACAGCGGATGGTTATTCCATTCTTTTTCTTGCGGTTCGATTTTGAATTTTTGACTACAGTTTTTAAAACCATAAGCCACGGTAGGTAACATATTTCGCTCCCGATAATAGGTATACAAATCTTTTTCTTCATATACCCAATCGGCCTTAGTTCTACCTTGACGAAATACTTTTTTACAAACGGTAATTTGCGGCCCACCATTTGCAATTAACCAATTATTTATTACGGAGAGATACGCGTAGGTGTGAGGTTTTTCGCAACCGGTGTCAGCGAATGTTATTAAATCCGGCATTAAACCTATTTCTAATAACCCAATTAATAACGCAACTGAATTCGTACCCCCCCCATATGACATAGCGATCATTGTATTATTCTCTCTTATAAAATGTCATCCAGTGTGTATACCCGCGTTTGCCTGACGGATGACCAATAACAGGTTTAATATCTATTAGCTTCAAAATCTCGCTGGTCTTTATTTGGGTTTCGTTCCATTTAAAAATTAAAATTCCTTGAGTACGCAATACCCTGAATGCTTCTTTAAATCCTTGTGCTAAATCATCACGCCAAGTATCAGGAGATAGTGCGCCATATTTCTTTCTTTGCCAGCCATTCTTTCCTGCACGAATTAAATGGGGTGGGTCAAATACCACTACATTAAATGATTCACTCTCAAATGGCAGGTTTCTAAAATCGGCGATTAAATCGGGGTTAATATCTAATTTTCTGCCATCACATAAAATATGTTGCTCTCTGCGAATGTCACAAAATAAAACATCAGGATTGAATTTGTCGAAATAAAACATTCGGGAGCCGCAACACATATCTAATATGGGTTTATTCAATAATCCCCCTACATTCTTATTATCCAAAACCACAACCTCACAGCCTAACGCGCGTAATTTTTCATGCTCCCGTAACTGGTCAGGACGGGGTGTCTCGCCCGGTGCTTTGCATTCAACAAAAACTATGCGCCCGCCGGATAATACACAAATTCGGTCAGGGACAGAACGGCGGCCGGGGGAAACAAATTTATAGGCAATGCCACCTGCCTTTTTCACTTCATTGACTAAATGTTTTTCGATCACGTCTTCACGTATTTTCATTTAATTTATCCCTGTGGTATTGCTTTAAACAAAATTCGGAGCGAATTTCTGCCCATTCGATATTTAATGCGTTGCGGGAATGGCGAGCAGCTTTATTCCAGACTTTCGACGCCCGTAAATAATCGCCCTCGCGTTCAATTTGCGCAGCCTCGCGCGCAGTCCGAAAATATAACGGGCTGTCTCGGTATTTAAATGACATAGGGGTATCTCAGTGACGAGGGTAATTACAGCTTTCAGAAAAAGCTAAGGCTAGTGGCGATGGGTCATTAGGATGTGAAATATGGTCAGTGTGATAGACTTTTTTTCGGTAGACGACTGAATAACCGTCCTGTTTAATAAGCAGTAATTTCCCAGTGACTGTGCGACTGTTGTATGAACGTCCATCGCGTGTGGTCGTTATGGTAAAGCAGCATTTATCATCAATAGCAATGGGCTTCGGTTCTCCATAATAGCCATCGCATTTTTTACAGCGTTCCATAATTATTAATCCTTTCTATATCGATACGCCTCAAACCCACCGGCATTCAGAGGTAAATCCGGTGCCCAGTTGGGATTTGTTGCGAGCAATGAACTTAAGTGTTCAGGTGAGTATTCAGGGGTGTCAGGGGCTTCACTGATAATTTCGTCATGCACCGTCAATACAATGGCATAGCCTGCTTCTTCTATGCGCGGCATATTACCCGCCAATACATCACGGGCCGCAGCTTGCGTGATATTTTCGACCAGTTTCCCCCCGTAGGTTTTGAGCCGTTGCCATTTTCGGTTGTAGGGATTGGTACCCATGTAACTGATCTGCCCATCATTGACACGAGGAGAGGGGTAACAAACAGCACGCCCTGACGGTAAAACCACACGGAGCCAAGCGCCATCGCGACGAACCCGTAACTTACGGCAAAGAAGGGTAGTGTTGGGTGAGGCGATGGCTCTTTTTACAGCTTCTTCCAGCTCATACCAGAACGTCACGGTTGCCGTATGAGCATGGCGCCACATCCTTTTGAGTGAATCGCAGGTAATAAACACCCGTTCGCTCAGTCCATATGTGTTTTTCTGTTTGACCGATTCCGTATACCAGCGCATAGCATTTCGCTGAACAGAGGCCGGAATGTTAGGTAAAGCAGCATCGGCGAGTTCATCTAAATCAAGGGCATAGGTGAGGGCAAAGGTAACAAAAGCAGCGACACCGCCCCCGTACCCTAAGCCCAGTTCCATTACTTTGCCGATTTGCCGTTGGTCTTTTGTCACTTCCTCCGGCTCGATGTTGAACGCGCGTGCATAGGCCAGTTTGTAGAGGTCGGGGCCTATGCCGTTGTCATACTCGCTAAACGCTTTCAGTTTCCAGTGCTCACCGGCCAGCCAAGCGAGCATTCGACCTTCAATATTGGACAAGTCAGTAATAACCAGCTTTTTACCTTCCGGTGCGATGATAACGCCACGTATGGCGGAACTGGTTAACTCCATGATGTTATCGAACAATAGATCGGCGCAGTCCGCTTTAAGGGCTTCAATACCTACATCAATAGTATTCTGATTTAGAGTAGCCCTAGGGAGATTTTGGGGCTGGAATAGACGTCCCGCCCAACGTCCTGTGCGGGATGCACCGCAAAATTGCAAAGTTCCCCGTAACCGACCGTCCGCGCTAATTCCGTTCATTAGCGCCTTGTATTTACTGGTGCTAGTAGTACTGGCCTGTAACCGGATGGTCAGTAATTCCCGTAGCGCAATAGGTAAGTCAGGATCGGCAATACGCCTTTCCAGTGTGCTTTTTTGCATATCGGGCAGTTCTACCCCGAAAGCTATGGTGATGTGCCGTAACATGGCATCGCGCTGAGTCGCTGCCTGTACATCACCATCGGTCAGCTTCTGTGTACGTTTTGCCAGTCGTTTTTGTTCCTGTTCAACGGCATCAACGGCGGATTTTGCCAGTTCAATATCCATGTACACACCGCGATCATTAATTTGCTGGTCACGGTGCCACAATGCCAATTCATTGCCCTGATAATTCCATTTGGGCAGGCGCTTATGTACCTCGCGCATAGCTTCAATATCCAGCCCCGCGTAGGCAACGAATCTCTGCCATTCTTCAGGGTGGGTTTTGCTGGTAGCTCGTCGAAGCGCGGAATTTTTAGGGCGAGGCTTACAAAATAACTGAATTAGCGCTTTACCCTCTTTATCTTTGGCCTTATCTGCTGGAATACCTAATACCTCACATAACGCACCCAGCCCCCCCGGTAAACCATGCGTCAGTGCCTGCACCATCGTGTCACGCCAGCGGGAGATACTCAAAGGCAGTGTTGGCATATCATGGCGCAAAACGGTACGGTCGAAGTGGCTGTTATGGGCGAATAGAATAACGGTAGGATCGAGTAGAATTGTATGTAATTCGGCGGGCATGGGGGCACCGCTGGTAATGTCCCATACCTGAACCGGGTTATTGTTGAGCGCCCACGCAAATAGCATAATTTCGGCATGTTCGGCGTAGGCGTGAGTACCATTCTTGATCGGTATCTCGCTGTAGGTTTCGAGATCGAGCCAGAGTTTATCCATTACCCGTACCTGTTGGTAGCCCGATTAAGTTATTAAGTGCTTCACGGCGAACGCAGGGCACGAGCATACTTTGATTAACATTCAGCCAAAGAAAACTTGGGCGCGGTAATCATCACACCAGCTGGCTTTTTTAAGCTTATTTCTTTGGCTTGGTGCCCCGCAATCACATTGCTTGACCAT
>NZ_CAWQTY010000212.1:0-17569 GCF_963897815.1 Xenorhabdus sp. Sc-CR9 | reverse complement strand
AATTTCCAGCTATCATCTGTTAACATTAGTCTTGGCATTTGGGGTAATTGTTTTGATTTTTGGCGAAACCATTATAACAGCCCCATTTGCTGCTTGCTTTTTATACCAAAAAGATCAACACGCTCTAGTGGAATCTGAATCGATTTTACACGCAGTGGCAGTAATCTTTCCCGTAAATTTGATTTGTCCATCAATAGCATGAGCAGCGGACATAAATACAGATGAAACAAATAAAGATGAAATAATTAATTTGCTTTTCATTTCTTAATATATCCCACCTCTGACGAGCTTAGGCGACAGAGAGATAGATTATTGAGTTAACATTAAAGCCGTACATTAATACAGCAAGTGAATTATCTAGATTTACATCCGATAAATAATAGGTAAACGACAGTCCATATTTTCTTATCAAGAGATAAGTCGAAGAATATAGTAGCGATCAATTAGAAAAGTTCAAAATAATAACTTGACTAATCTACTTATTCGGGATTTTTAATCCGTAAAATCAACATTGATAGCATTGTTATTCATAACATAGAATGTTTTTTGATCGCTAATGAACTTTTATTCTGTTTTATAAGATTAATTATTAATTGGTGATGTTTTGTGAAAATAAATATGGCGTAAAACACATACATGTTTGCGATTTATTTTTTTACTGAATTTTTAACTAAATATTATGTATTTATGATTGACATTCCCTTTTTTGATTTTTATTTTAAATATTTTGTTTATGTAAAAATTTATAATTTGATTTAAATCAAATTTGAACACATTGAATCTATTTAAAGTTAACTTGTTATTAGTAATGGCTAACAAGAAGATCTCATGGAATAGACAATTTTAATTCATATTTCAAATAAACCAGATAAAAACAATAATTAATATTTATGTATTGAGTGCGTTATGAACTACCCTTCGTTATTTTAGTTACAACATTCTATTGGATTAAAAAACAAAATATATATGAAACCTTAACCTCATTTGATTAGCTTTTCAGCAGATTTTGGACAAAAAAATAAGAGGAGAAATAAATTTCCCCTCTTAAAAAACCTACTTGAAACTGAATCAATCCAGCAATAATGACTCATTGTTAGTGTATTAATAGCCACGTGGAAGGAATCGTTACTAGAAATAAAATCCCAATAGCCGATTTTTCCATAGGATTCAGTGGTGTTCTTTCTTCGTTTTGTTTACGCGCATACAGAAAAACCAATAAACCCGGAGCATATAACACGACTGAAAGCAGCAAATTGACTAAACCTGATGCGTAAAGCAACCATAATCCATAAATACAGGCGCCCACAGCAATCGATAATAAAGCACAGCTACTACGCTCAAATGCTACTTTTACTAAAAATGCACCAACAAGAAAGTAGGGTACAAGGATCATCTCTGAAGCAATAGAGAGTAACGTATTATAATTACTTCCGCTTAGCCAAATGAAAATTAAAGCCAACTGGACTGCTCCATTCGTAATCCAGAGTGATGACTCAGGCGCTTTCTTACTATTTTGTTTATTAAATGCTTTAGGAAATGAGCCGTGTAATGAAGCAATAAATGGTACTTCTGCCGCCATGATTGTCCAGCTTAAATAAGCTCCGCAAACAGAAATGATCAATCCGGCAATAATCACAATTTCCCCCGCAGAACCAATTAACCCTACCATTAGATTTGCCATGGAAGGGTTCCGCATAGCTGCCAATTCAGGTCGTGTAACTAAGCCTAGTGAGAGTAAGGTAACAAGTACATAAATACCCAATGCAGAAATGACAGCCAGTACTGTAGCGATACCAATATCTTTACGCTTTCTGGCTCGGGCTGAAACAACAATAGCACCTTCAACCCCAATGAAAACCCATAAAGTAATTAGCATCGTATCTTTAACTTGCTGCCAGACCGGAACTCCCATTTCAATACCAGTAAAATCAAAAGAGAACATATCCATTTTGAAGGCAATAATAGCCAAAATAATAAACATACCTAACGGTAATAATTTTGCTACCGTGGCTAATTGGTTAACTCCCGCAGCAGTCTGCACACCTCGAAGAACTAACCAGTGGACAAACCAAAGTAAAATGGATTCACCTATTAACGATTGCCAGGTATTACCGTCCCCGAAGATCACGGAATATTCGGTATCAGTGAAGAAACTTAATGCTGCAAAGACGATAACTAAATAAGAAACGTTAGCAATAATGGCGCAGAACCAATATCCCCATGCAGAACAAAACCCAACTAACTCCCCAAATCCTTCTCGTGCATACGTAAAAATGCCACTGTCCAAATCAGGACGAAGGCGCGAAAGCAAAAGCAAAGAGGTGGCTAAAAAGAGAATGCCGATGCCTGTTATTCCCCAACCAATCATTAATGCAGCTGGGCTGCCAACCTGTGCCATATTTTGTGGCAGACTAAATACACCGGCACCAACCATCGAACTGAGTACCAAGGCTGTCAGAGATGTGAGGCCTAATTTCTTTTCCAAAGATACGTTCCTAAAAATAATATAATCGATACGATTAGCCAGAACACTTGCTCTAAATATCGAACACATATTGGATATTTATTGCATCCATGCTATGGATTGCAAAGAAGATTTAGTAGATTAATCTAAAAAACATGGCGATTTTACGGAGTGATGGGATTGTATGCAATGGTTGACTATGCAAAAAAAAATAAATTTTATGCAGAAAAGTAAGGAAATGAATTACTGATAATTTTTCTAAAATACACTATCAACTTAAGAATTATATAAGTGTTCATAAGACAAACATTTATCATTGTACCTACTGTGATTCTTATAATGAAAAAAATAAATAATGAACAATTATGCAAATGTATACGACTCAGTATGACCTCTGGCTCTGCGGTTTCCTACACTTCACAACCGAAAGGTGAAAGCATCGTGTCTATTGATTTTATTGTAAATGATTACCTGATCGTGGATTACTCTCATAATCCACATGGGAAATGTCTCGTTTGTGCAAAACGGGTAGTTGAACTTCTAATACAACGCAACATACCTTATCGCGTGATCGGCTTACTTAGGTGGACTGGGCTTGACGATAAAACACCAGCCAATCATTATGCTGTCGTTGCAAGTATTAATGGTCAAGCCATCATCATCGACCCTACTGCGGGGCAGTTTTCGGGATGGAAGTCATTTTATGGCTCAATTGACGACTGGATTGAGGGTTTTGAGCAGTATTTATCTCCTCAACTTATAAAGGGGCGCGAATTTATTACTATTAATGAAGCTGAAGCTACCCTAGGTTCCTTGATTATGGGAAGTCCAGTAGATTTTAATGGGATCGCTTTACGGAACACTGACTGGCATGACAGAATTATCAAAAATCCGGTTCTTTTTGCTGCTCTGGAACAAAAACAAATTCAAGCAGCAGCCTTTGTTCCGCTACGTGACCTAAAAAGCAGAACCCGATGGAATTGCTTTAAAAAATAGTTGAAAGTATTACAGACAAAGCTCATGAAATAGAAAAGTGACTGAGCGAAAAAGCACAAATGTTACATTTGTGCCTTTTTCATAAATGGGAGTAATCGTGTTCTGATTATTTGAATAAATCAGCACTGATAGTAACGTTACCACCATTAGACTGCCATTCTCTAGTGATGTGATAGTATTTTGCACCTTTCTCTGCTGCACGTTTTGCAACCTGATAAGAAACTTCCGGTGCAGTTGTGTAGTAGCCAGAAAAAGAGATGGAGTCAAATGGAACCATCTGGGCGGCGGAAGCTTTGTTCAGTTCTTGAATTTTTGCACCATTAGGTAAGGTTACAGTGTAACGCCCACCTTTTGATGTCTGGGTTTCAAAAAAGCGACCGACGACATTGCTTGTTGAAGTTGAAGAAGCAACGCCGGGAATTTCCACTTTCTTAGCTTCTTCACCACCTTGTGCCAGAGCTTGGCGCCCAGTATCAGAGTCGGCCGGGATCACAGCATCATTGGATTGAACCTTGCGCTTTGGTGCATCTTCTTTATAGATATATGCTGTAACTATCTGGTTTCCGCCATTATTTGGTGCAATATCCCGAACAATAAAGAAAGAGGCTGCATTTTTCTTTTTAGCCTCTTTAGCAATAGCTTCTTTCAGGTCAGGGTCAGTAGGAAAATAACCATTCACGGTGACAGTATCGAAAGGTTCTAAAGTAATTGCTTCATTTTTAGGAAGTTCCTTGATACCACGGTAGATGCGATAATTAGGTGTTTTATCTGCTTTTTCCGCATCTTTATGATACAAGTCGGCTACAACACGCAAATTTCCCCGTCCATTAAGATCGTCGAGGCTTTGGATGTAAAAACTTTCAGCACCTTTTTTATCCGCCTGACGTGAAATTGCATCAGCAGCTTCATAAATTGCATTAAAACGACCAGTGACTGCGATTCGCTCGAAGGGTTTGAGCTCTGCGGCTTGTTCTGGAGTTAATTCTTTAGCCGCATGTGCAGCAGTAATCGAGGTTAATGAGAACACCGCGGTAGCGATGATCGTTGTCTTCAGCTTCATAAAAAATCCTTTCGCCTTGCGCATTAAAATATTTATAACGGGCTGAACATTGTTATGTATCACATAGAGCGCAATTATTACATGTAATAATGCTAATTGTCGCAAGAATTTGCGCCCCCCAAATAAACGATCGTTATTTTTTGGTATATGTTTCTAAGAATTATAATAAATATAGAGAGTTATACGAGCTGAAGTATTGTTTATATTGAAATGTCTTTTTGTTTTTCTGACTTCAACCATAATAAACTGTTGACACTAATTTCATTGAGTTACTATTTTATTGATAGATTTTGCTGATAGCAGTAATAAAATCAATCTAATCGTTAAATAGGCTTCAACAGGTAATAATCGGCAATATATTTCATTCTCAGAGAAGGAAACATTATGCATATTGGTGTACCAAAAGAACGGCTCTTCAATGAAGCTCGTGTTGCTGCCACACCATTAACCGTGGAGCAATTATGTAAATTGGGGTTTAGCGTCATAGTTGAGTCAGGGGCAGGGCAACTTGCCAGTTTTGATGATGTTGCCTATCAAAAAGCAGGAGCAGAGATTGCAGAACACCATCAAGTCTGGCAATCAGATATCATTTTTACAGTGAATGCCCCCGAAGATGATGAAATAGCCTTGATGAAGGAGGGTGCTACGCTAGTTAGCTTTATTTGGCCGGCACAAAATCCGGAATTAATGGCGAAACTATCAGGACGTAAGGTAACGGTTCTGGCTATGGACTCGGTGCCACGAATTTCCCGGGCACAATCTTTAGATGCTCTTAGTTCAATGGCGAATATTGCTGGTTATCGAGCCATTGTCGAAGCGGCCCATGAGTTTGGTCGTTTTTTCACAGGGCAAATTACAGCAGCAGGTAAAGTACCACCAGCTAAAGTTATGATCATCGGAGCGGGCGTTGCGGGGTTGGCTGCCATTGGTGCTGCCGGTAGTCTTGGCGCAATTGTCCGTGCTTTCGATACACGTCCCGAAGTTAAGGAACAAGTTCAAAGCATGGGGGCTGAATTTTTGGAATTGAATTTCAAAGAAGAGGCTGGTAGCGGCGATGGTTACGCAAAAGTCATGTCAGAAGCCTTTATCAAAGCAGAAATGGAATTATTCGCTGCGCAGGCAAAAGAGGTTGATATTATCGTCACTACGGCGTTGATACCCGGAAAACCAGCACCACTGCTCATTACCAAAGAAATGGTTGATTCCATGAAGCCAGGTAGTGTGATTGTTGATCTGGCTGCCCAAAACGGCGGTAACTGTGCATATACGCAAGCCGATAAACTTTTCGTGACACCAAATGGTGTAAAAATTATCGGATATACTGACTTACCCAGCCGCCTGCCAACTCAATCATCTCAGCTCTACGGAACGAATCTGGTCAATTTACTGAAATTACTGTGTAAAGAGAAAAACGGGAAAATCACCATCGATTTTGATGATGTCGTTGTGCGTGGAGTTACTGTTATTAAAGAAGGAGAAATCACATGGCCGGCTCCCCCGATCCAGGTTTCCGCCCAACCAGCCCCCAAACCTTCGCCGCTGAAAAAAGAGGATAAACCAGTAGAAAACCCGAAATCTTCGTGGCTGAAATATGGAATTGCCTGTGTGGCAATTATTCTATATGGCTGGTTAGCTCATGTTGCCCCGAAGGAATTTTTATCTCATTTTACTGTGTTCGCACTGTCTTGCATCGTAGGGTATTACGTTGTCTGGAACGTGAGTCATTCACTGCATACACCATTAATGTCTGTCACCAATGCTATCTCAGGGATTATTGTCGTTGGGGCTGTACTGCAAATTGGTGAGGGAGGATGGGTAAGTTTCTTCTCATTCATTGCCATATTGATTGCCAGCATTAATGTTTTTGGTGGCTTTACTGTCACTCAACGTATGCTGAAAATGTTTCGTAAAGGGTAAGGAGTAACTTATGTCGAACGGAGTAGTGACAGCGGCATATATTATTGCCGCCATTTTATTCATTTTCAGCCTTGCAGGGCTTTCTCGCCATGAAAGTTCAAAACGGGGTAACATTTTTGGCATTGTTGGTATGGCAATCGCGTTGATTGCTACTATTCTGGGGCCTGACTCCGGCAAAGTTGGCTGGATTATTTTGGCAATGATCATTGGTGCTGTTATCGGTATTCGCCTTGCCAAAAAAGTCGAAATGACGCAGATGCCGGAATTGGTCGCCATCCTGCATAGTTTTGTTGGTTTGGCTGCAGTTTTAGTAGGGTTCAATAGCTTTATCACCCATGATATCTTCGCCACCCCTGTTATGGAAAATATCCATCTGACAGAAGTTTTCCTCGGCGTATTCATTGGTGCTGTGACATTTACTGGCTCAGTTGTGGCATTTGGTAAATTGCGCGGAAATATCTCTTCTAAGCCATTGATGTTATCACACAGGCATAAACTCAATTTAGCGGCACTGATCGTATCTTTGATACTTATGTTCACTTTTATCAGAACAGAAAGTATTGGTTTGCAAGTATTCACACTGTTGATTATGACCATCATTGCACTCGCTTTTGGTTGGCATCTTGTTGCCTCTATCGGTGGTGCAGATATGCCCGTAGTTATTTCCATGCTGAATTCATATTCAGGTTGGGCAGCGGCGGCGGCAGGATTCATGCTAAGCAATGATTTGCTGATTGTCACTGGTGCCTTAGTCGGTTCTTCGGGTGCCATCCTTTCTTATATTATGTGTAAGGCGATGAACCGTTCCTTTATCAGTGTTATTGCTGGCGGTTTCGGTTCTGATGGAATTTCGGCAGATATTGAACAAGATATGGGAGATTATCGTGAGACAACAGAGGAAGATGTCGCTGAACTACTGAGAAACTCCACATCAGTGATTATTACTCCGGGCTATGGTATGGCGGTCGCTCAGGCGCAATATCCAGTTCATGATATTACAGCAAAACTGCGTGAGAAGGGCGTGAATGTCCGTTTTGGTATTCATCCCGTCGCAGGGCGTTTACCTGGCCATATGAATGTTCTGCTTGCTGAAGCCAAAGTTCCATATGACATTGTTTTGGAAATGGATGAGATTAATGAAGACTTTACTGAAACAGATGTTGTTTTAGTCATTGGGGCCAATGACACGGTAAACCCGGCTGCTCAGGAAGATCCTTCAAGTCCTATTGCTGGAATGCCAGTATTGGAAGTTTGGAAAGCCCAAAACGTTATTGTATTTAAACGCTCCATGAATACCGGATATGCCGGAGTGCAAAACCCATTATTCTTCAAAGAAAATACACAAATGTTGTTTGGTGATGCAAAAGCGAGCGTCGAAGCTATCCTTCGAGCTTTATAATCTAAAATCGTCTTAATATCCAAAGAGCTTCATACATATAATATGAAGCTCTTTTTATCATCATAAAAATGTATAGTCTGTTATACAACAAACCCCACAAACTATAAGAGCTAACACTTAGTCAGTTATCGCCCATTCTTTCCCAGCAGATTGCAGAAAAGATATTAAGAACAGTCGTAACAACGTTTTTCTCATTATATATAACTTGTTGTATTAATTTGATATTTTATCCATTGTTCATTCTACTTATTAAAATATACATTTGAAAAAGTAAGATTTATGAAATAAAATAGCATGAGTAATCTCACCCCCATTTTTCACAGAGCGTAACCCTTAAAAAACTTTAGAATTGAGTCAAAAATAGGCAATAAGGAATGGGCTTATATCTATGGGCTACGTTTTTGGCAAACTGTAGACATTGAAGTCAGGAGGCAGCTTTGACCCGCCATAATCAAAATGAAGATAACTACGAAAATAATGATGATAAAAAATCACTGATTATATTGAGAAGTTCCCGACAAGAACCAGGCATAATGATGTCTCTATCCGTTCCGGGAACACAGATATATGATAACCCTGCAATTGCGTATCTTGTCAGTCTTGGATCAAAACGCAGTCGTCAGACCATGAAGTCATTTCTGAATATTGTGGCAAAAATGCTTGGGTATCAAAATGTTCAGGACTGTACTTGGGGAGCACTGCGACGTCACCATATTCAAGCTATCATGGAAATGCTTTCAGATTCAGGTAAAGCACCGGCAACAATTAATACTTACCTTTCTGCTTTGAAAGGTGTTGCATTGGAGGCATGGACTATGAAGCAACTCGACACCGATAGCTTTCAGCACATAAAACAGGTTCGGTCTGTCAGGGGAAATCGCTTACCAAAAGGCAGAGCACTTGAACGTTATGAAATAAAAACTTTATTTTTTACCTGTGAAAATGATCTCAGTACAAAAGGACTGCGTGATGCTGCAATTATTGGTGTGCTTGTTGGATGTGGGCTTCGTCGTTCAGAAATTATTTCGCTTGATATGAAACACATAATTCGTCGAGAACAAGCATTAAGAGTTATGGGGAAAGGTAATAAAGAACGTCTGTCTTATATGCCGGAAGGAACATGGGAACGCTTAAATCGTTGGGTTGATGAAGTTCGTGGCGATCATCCAGGCCCACTTTTTACCCGAATTCGCCGCCATGATGATGTTACAGATAATCGTTTATCAGACCAGGCTATCTATCACATCCTTGAAATACGCAGAATAGAAAGTGGATTGGAGAAATTTGCTCCCCATGATCTACGCAGAACATTTGCATCAGTTATGCTGGATAATGGTGAAGACATCATCACCGTCAAAGATGCGATGGGACACTCAAGTATTACTACAACCCAAAAGTACGATCGACGTGGAGATGAGCGATTAAAAAATGCAGCCAGAAATCTGGATTTTTAATCTATTTATTGTTTAATTTATCTTTTACAGAATAATGATGATGATAGTTTTTTTAGTTTATTGGGGGGTGATTAACTCAAACGTTAAAGAAATTTCTGTACATAAATCAAATTGATCTTCTTTACTCATGTCAATTGTAATGCGATCCGTTCGTTTCATGCCTAGCGGCGTCATTTAATAACTATTTTGCTTTTATACAAGTGATGCCGCTATCCGAAAATGACGAAGATACTAAATGAATAAACCATACCGTCATATCGAAACTGGCAAAGGTCGTTACAAAGCCCTCTACGTCATATCTAGATAATAAAATAAAACGAAAACAATTCAATAACAAACATCATTGTTATAAATAAACCAATTGATTTATAGCTGCAATTATTTGCTTAAAACGCAATTGCAACTAGTTATCATTTTAATAATAATTATTAACATAGTTAGGTATTTTTAGATATTCTGACTAATTCTCGAAGCGCGAAGAGCTTCGCTCAAAAACAGATAAAGGATTACTGTAATGGTTTATATGTCCACAAAATTCAAAAAACTGCTCAATACTTTGATCGATCTACAGATCAAGGAAGGGGGTCGTCAGACTGAATGGTTCAACATGAATGCCAGCGAGCGTGACGACTACATCAGTCAGGTAGGCGAGCGGCTACAGGAAATGCAGCAAAGTACTTTGAGTGTGCTGGCCGCCCAGTACTTTCAGATGCAAGACACTCCCTCTTCGGTAAGCGACCAGCTGCAAACTTTAAAGCAACGACGACAGCAGATGAACGCCATACCCAATACCCCGGCGATCACTGCCTATAAGCAGCAACTAGACCGCGACATTGAGTTGTATAGCCGTCAGCAGACGGCCATCACGAGCTATAACAATATCTGGAAAAAGGCTCTGCTCAAACTCAATAACGGCAGCGATAAACCCTTAACGGTGGCAGGCCTGATGGTCAAAGCACCAATCAAGCAAGACCAGATGAATGAGCAGATCAGCCATCTGGAACGAAAGTTGACCATTCAGGTAGCTGAATCCACGTTCACCGAAGAATACGTAAGGCTGTTCTCCAAACTGCAAGCCGCCAAAAATGTCAAGACCCTTTACGACAAATTTCTCAATGCACCGCCTGAGAAGCAGAAAACCACAGCCCTCGACGCCCTCGTCAAGATCCCCCAAGCCTCCGATGATCTGCCGGTGAACATTTCATTACTGATGATGGAGGAGCGCCCTGGCTACATCCGCATGAATGTTGCGCTGGTCAATGCCAGCACCGATGGTCGTTTCAAGGACTTCTTCTTGGAGAACGGCAGGTTGGTAGTACCAACTGACGGGGTACTCAACTTTTCTTTCGGTACCGCAGCCCGTTCCTTGGCCTGGCAGCAACAATACCGGCTGAAGAACGAGCCACCTTCCTTCCGCTCGCCGACCTATGCACCCATTCGCTCTGTGCTGGTCAAAACCAAGTTCGTCGAGCAATATTTCGCCAACCATCTGGTATCGGAACACTCCTTACGAGAAGGCTTCAAGGCGCAGTTGCTAAATAACGGGCACAAATTGTTGTTGATCAACGTTGATCGCAAAGTTCCGAACCAGATTGGGATCCAAGTCTCCGGACAGGCGCCGAATACTATCATCACCCGCGAAGTGCCACTGGCTGGCGCCTTGAGCGAGCTAATCAATCAAAACGCGGATATCACCAGCTTTCAGACCATCAGTGTCGAAGGGTTTTACCAGAACAATTACCACCAGGATCGTGACGGGTTGTTCGTCAATATCCATGAGCTTGAACGGTCGGTCGGTTTTACCGAGCGCCAGTATCTGTTGGAAATGCCTCAGGGCAACGATTACCGCTCCGCGACACCTTTTGTGGTGATGACCGTCGAGGGTGATGTCGAGGGTGATAAGGTCAGCAGCAGTCACTTGAGCAAAGCGCAGACTGACACCCTGTATAAATACAACGCTGCCTTTTTCGAGAAACTGGAACAACTGCGTAAAGATGATAGCAAGGCAAAACGCCTGACTGAAGACACCCCCGAACGCGCTGTATTTATGAAACAGCTGATGCGTTTGCTTGAACGTAACCATATCACCCCAGCAGGGGTTTTAGTGCCAAAAGACATTCGCAGCAGCCTACGCGATATCAGGGGCAACAACCTGAACAAGGTACTGTGGGAACAGGACTTCGCTGAGTCAGTCTGGCAGAGCCGCAATAACGACTCTCTGTTGTTCAGTCTGGCGACGAATCTGGTAAAAAACCATGATGTGAACAAGATCCTACAAGGTGGCTATGTGCAGAGTGACATTGCCCAGGCCAAATTGCTACTGGCCCCGCTGTACGAGCAATGGCGTGAGCAAGCTATCGACGAGCAAACCCAACGGGTCGCCAGTGATAACGCGGCACAGCATCCAAACAACCCAAGAGTACATGTATTTGATCAAGTTGCAGTTGAACGGTCATTAGACAGCAAACTGTTCACCTTGTTATTGCGTGGTTTGGAGGGCTTGGAGATTGACGATGCGCAATTGTACCAGACAACCAAGGCGCTGTTGTCAGGTAATGAGGGCCGGAGCCTGCGCAAACAAGCATTGTTCCATGTCCTGCGCCCGCTAGCCGATAGTTTTTCCAAGGCAGCGGTGCCAGTCAATCCCCATGCTGCGCTGATGTCGGAAAAAGGTGACAACAAGGTCATAATCAATAACCGGTTGAATCAGACCGACCCGTATCTTATCCTCAATACCCACCCGGAGCTGGCATATGCCGATGGCCCGTACCGGATCAAGGAAGATAAATACCGCAGCTACAACCAGTTCCGTCCCGCCCCTAAAAATGAAGCCACACGCTACATGAGTGACCTGGACACCCCGTTTGTAGGCGGAATTTCCGGGACCACCCAAACCGTTAGTAACGTCTTGCCGGAATTGTTCGGTAACACATTGAGCGTCAAGGAATACTGGAACTTCCAGATGGCCAATACGGCCTTCATGATCCGTAACGGCTATCACTCGTTCTTTGAAACCTTCTATGTCGCTGCGCGTTACGAACCGGAGGGGGAGGGCAGTATTGGCAAAGACATGTTACAGATGTTCGATCAGTACCGAGATGCAGGCAAAGAAAGGGTGTTAGAGGGTGAACTGTATGCCGGAGTGATGGAACGAGTCTTGCCGATCATCAATCAGGGCTTGCCAGAGGCTGAGAAGTTCCATTCACCGCGTTTTACCCGCTCTGGTCCAATGCCCGCGCTGCTGGATAAGAAGGAACCAGAGGGCGTTGCTCCGTTCGATGGAAAACCTGTCAGTGACGGGGAAAAACCTGTCGTTGAGGCTTACCATGAGGGTGGAACGTCCCGCTTTGATGGTCAGCTGATTATTCAGCTTGAAAACGACCCGGTAGTCATGGAGGCAGCGGCAAAATTGGCAGGAAAACACCCTGATTCGGTACTGGTGCAGCTGGATGTTCGCGGTCAATACCAGATGGTTCATGGTGACCTGACTATCCTGAAGGATAAAGAAAAAATCCGCTGGCAGCTGGTTGGTCATAGCCGCGATGGGGAGGATCAGCTTAATCACCAGACTCTGGCCAAACGTACTCCGGAAGCTCTGGCATCACAACTCAGCCAGTTCTGCACAGATTCCGGAATTACAACTTCTCCTGAACATATCAGTATGGTGAGCTGTTCACTGGCTGGTGAAGGTGAGCAGGAAAGTTATGCACTAAAGTTTGCTCAGTCGCTTGACCAGCGTATTCTTCATCCGCGTTCTGTTAAGGCTTATACCACTCAAATTATGGTCAGCCCTGAAGGCCGGAAACAACTCACGGAAAACGGTAATAAAGCCACGTTTGTTTTTAATCCGGAGCATAGGATATGGGCAGTAGAAGTAACTCCAGGTAAATCAGTCCCTACAGGAAGTATGGTTAACCCGCCACTGGGAAACAAAACAACTCTGGTTCCAGACAATGAGCAGATTGACATCCGGCTGCTGGCGATGCTTAACCGCACAGAGGATTTTCAGCAGGCCATGGCGCAGCTGTACAGCAAAAAAACATTGTCCGCAGAAGAATGGCTACCAGTACTGGGCAGCCTCAGAGAGGATAAGTCCCAATCGGGAAGTTATTCTTTACAGTTTATTAATACGGCACAGTCTGAGCTTCCTCCCCAGACACTCATGACGGATGACCGACGTATTATTGATTTTATTCATTCTTATGATAAAGATATCGATACTATCAGCAAAACCCACGAGTATACTGAAGGAAAGTTCACCCTGCGCACAGGTATCCCCGAAGTAGAAGCTGTACACGGGCTGAATTCCGCCTTTATCATTCAGACTCTGATCCCCTGGTTTGCCGATAAAAGCCGCACCACTGTAGCCAGTGATAAGGTACCCAATACGCTTCCCTCTACGTTAAAGACAGCACTGCGGGTGCACACTTATGTTAATCTGGCGCAGATGTCTCATGGTGGGCTGGAAGACATCGCTAAACTCGCCAGTTTGTACAGGGCAGTGGCCAGTGAAGGCCGGGGAGTGACAAGTAGCCTGTTTTCATCACTGTCACATGTTAGCACGGGGGTCGGGATAGGATTAAATATCGCCAGTGTGGTACTGGACAGCATAGAACTGGCGCATGCGCAGAATGAATCCCAGAAGGCTGTTTATGGTACTCAGCTGGCGTTTGACAGTGCTGGCCTGGTGACAACTGGCGTGGGTATTGGTGCTGGGATCCTCGGTGCCCCCATTGTTGCGGGTTTTGCCTCCTCACTAGCGGTGCCACTGGCAGGTTTAGGGATTGGTTTTACAGCCCTGGCCGAGGCGTTCGGCAGGGTAGTCGATGATGCAAAGGCGGTAGGCAATTATTTTGCCGATCTGGAAGCCGCTTATCAGCAGGGGGGATATCGGCAGACAGAAAAAGTAACGAAAGATGGCAACCGTTACACAGTGATGGAACCGATCCCCGGCGCAGTGATTAGTAAACTCGATTTGCGCCACGGTCACCTGACTTTTGACAGCCAATATCTCTATCGCAACGACCCGACTCATTCATGGGGCTCAGGCCGGAGTAATTACTTTTTCTGGTGGCCCGGCAGAGCGGCTGATACTGATAAAAATCATGCAATTAATATCCGTGAAGGCATCGGTTACAAACAGGCACAGGTCAACTTCAATTTCCATCCCAGAAGCAGTGACATATTGATCCTACCAGTGACTATGAAGTCCTACATTAATTACGAATATATGATCCTGCCCTTCGTCACTGGCCGCCACGACCGGGGGTTTGATGTTCTGCGACGACTGGAAGAAGACGGACGATTCGACTTTGATTTTTATGCTTTTCCCGGAGAACGTGTGGTACGCCGTATAAAGCCGGACTTTGTTAAGACGCCAGTTAACATCATTCTGGACGATGAAGACCGGGACATTGTCATCCAGCAGTTGCCGGAGGAAGAGAAGGTTCACGGATTCTTGTCCTACCAATTAACTGGCGGGAAGGGTAAATACCGTATCAGCTTGCAGGAGGGTGTATCTCTGTCCTTACAGGGAAACACTGATACCCACTGGGTACTGGAAGCCAGTCATATCCGCTCTAATGCTATCCCCAGCCTCAGCAAAAAAGATGACAAACAACTACTGCATATCGGCGGTATAGAGATAATCCTACCTGAAGCGTCGGATAATATTTCCCTGATAAATAATGCAGGGGTATTTTCTGTCGAGCAGGACAAAGATAATCAGTGGCAGATAACAGAGAACGTAACAAATGCTAAGTCGTATCACAACTTGCAGGAGTTGCATGAACATCTCAGTCAGTTAAGCAATTTTGAGCATCACAACAGACCGTACTTAGTGGTGGAAAACTATCAGCCGCCGAAAAGCCGTCTTGTCGGCCGTGCATTCTATGAGATCGGTCGGGATCGTATGATTTACACCAACGTTCCTGACGCAGCAGATTTTCTCAGCTATGCAGAGCTGGCGAAAGTTGAAGGTGATGAGGCGTGGTTTTACCGTGATGCCACGCTATGGCAAGTGGACATTGCCACTGGCGAAGTTCTTCGGCAATATCTGCCGATAAAATTATCGGGGAATGAGCAGGAAAAAATCAGCAGCCACGTGATGCAAAGCAATGACCAGCTCTGGTTCGTGGTGGAACAGCAGTTGGATGAAGGTCGTATCTCGTATACTTATCAGGTAGCAGAGAAAACACTAAAATTGGTGGCAGTTGACGGGAATACAGCTATGCTGGCGGGTTTGGAGAAAGTCAGTGAAAAAATCTCTCTGCCTGTCTCCCTCGATTCCAGTGACGGTGATTTTAATGGCCTGCTGGCACCACTGGCGGCGACTCAGTGGTTTATCGGCGATCTCTGCGCACCGGAACGTCAAGTTAAAGGCAGTCCAGCGGAGGTCATCGGCCTTTCTGGGCAAGTAGCGGGTGTGGATAGACATTACTGGTTACAGACTGATGGAAAACAGCTGCAGAATGTGGTCAGAATGAACCGGATAAATCCGGATCAAGAGGATGCCGGCATTCTGACTGTGTTGAACGATAAAAAACGGAACAATCCGGATCAGGAGAATGACGGCATTCTGGTTGGGCTGAACGATAAAAAACGGAGCATTCTGGCCTTAACGGCGGATTTCACCCTCGTTTTCACCACGACCGGTGATAAACCGGGTTATTATTTTTACAGTCATCAGAGGCATAGTCTTTATTTTCAGCAGGATAATGGACTGTCCGGCACTCCGGTCAGCAAGGTGGCTATTGATGATATCAGATCCGTATCCATCGTGAACAAGCAGTTGGTTGCACTCTCCAGCTGGGGGATGCTATGGCTGGCAGATGATCAGGGCAGTGTCCGTCTGATCGGGGTGACGACAGACTGGCTGCAACTGCAACAAAAGAAGCTGCAACAACATGGCCAGAAGACGCTGACCGACGTACTGAAGCAGATGACGCAGGATACTCCAGATCGATTCAGTACCCTGCTACTGTTGGGGTTGCAGGATAAAGACGGAAAACCCGTCAGTGCCTGGTATGACAGTACGAAAAATAAGGTGGTGCAGAGCAGAATTGGTCTCAATACAGAACACACTCTGGACTACCTTGGTTTAGCGGGAGATGGCAGTCAGGCATGGATTTTTGACACCGATAACCATCAGTTATATCGTCAGCCACTGTCGACGGAGACTAACTTTAAATTGAGTGAAAAGCGGGTGCTCTCTGAAGAACCTGCTGCGGAACCCTGGCCCCGGGACGGTCATCAATACCACAGTGCGGTTCGTCAGGGCGATACACTCCGGCTGGAAACCCCGGATGGTGCGGTCTTACTGCTGTCAGCTGACGCCAATATGACAGACCGTCCGATGCTGATTGCCTGGCATTTGCAGGAGCGCACGGACAATCAAATTGCCTCAGCCATTGTGGCACTCAGGAATGAAGCTGCATTACCGCAAGCCGTTAGACTGTTTTCTGAGCGTGGTTATCCTGCGTGGTATCTGCCGAAGGAAGGGAAAATGCTTCGTTCCAGCGAACTTAATCCGGATCATGTTCTGCATTACTTGGGTCAGGTTGCCGGGCAGGAAGCCAGTTATGTCCATGATCAGACTACCGGAGAATTGTGGCAAGTCAGCGAAAGAAAGTCTGCCCCAGTGGGGAATTACCGTTTTGTTAACCGAACATCGGAGAGTCTGGTGTTGCAGGTAGGTCAGGTTCCTTATGGTGAAAAAATCAGTCTACCGCAACTGGCAGGTATCGATCGGCTGGCTATCACCGGACGTTCAGACAAATTGTGTTACAGGCTTTCCCCCTCCGAAACTTTGGCTCACTATCGGCATATCACGATAGATGATCGGGGTCAGGGTTCAGCCGTCCGGTTTTCTGATAGCAGATTAGCCAACCTGTCACTCTGGCGCAGTGGCGAAAATCTAGAGCTGCTTCATCAGGCATTAGAAGACACCAGTATATGCATTGTCAATCTTGAACAGGCGGCTAAGCGCTATATAAGGCTTGAAAGCATCGGAGCTCAGACGCTGAAGAAGATAATTTTACTGTCAAAAATAGTTAAACGGATGGAATTAAGCCCCAATGTCAGCCGTTTCATATTAGTATCAAAGGAGCGTGAGGACGAGCTCAATATAAAGCCAGATGAACGTACAAAGAACTAGAGCGTGTTGATCTTTTTGGTATAAAAAGCAAGCAGCAAATGGGGCTGTTATAATGGTTTCGCCAAAAATCAAAACAATTACCCCAAATGCCAAGACTAATGTTAACAGATGATAGCTGGAAATT
>NZ_CAWQTY010000211.1:0-104914 GCF_963897815.1 Xenorhabdus sp. Sc-CR9 | reverse complement strand
ATGGTCAAGCAATGTGATTGCGGGGCACCAAGCCAAAGAAATAAGCTTAAAAAAGCCAGCTGGTGTGATGATTACCGCGCCCAAGTTTTCTTTGGCTGAATGTTAATCAAAGTATGCTCGTGCCCTGGCATCGGGTATGGCTGTGACATTAAAGAAATCGCCAATGATCATGAATCATCCTGATAGATATAATTATTTTGTATGCTATATAGGCAGTGTACCTATTGGTATGTTACTATTAACCCTCTTTTATTATGATAAATATGATACTTTTCAAGAGAATGAGCCGCTCTATCCTGAAGTACATTTATTGGTTACTCATCCGGGGATCCAGAATTGTGCTTCTTTATTAGTAGAACGAGCGGTTAATAAATCTTATGAATTTGGATGTTCAGGAAACCTGAGAGTCCCAGTGAAAAATAATAGTAAAATACTTTCCGATAATGTTTATGCGAGGATGGGATTCACTAAATTTACTAATGATCAAGCTGTTGATATGAAATTGAAACCTAGCGAAAGTCACTTATGGCTATTTTCACCTAGCCATGGCGGTTATTTATATAAAGGATATTGCTGAATAATATTCAATAATGATTAGTAGTTATACCCGTTATCTTTCAAGTTGTGGATTTGTTGACTATGTTTACTCACCCTAGTCAACGTCTTTATAAGAATTATTGGAAATAAATTATTATATTTATAATTTATCTGACGAATTTAATGTTCTCTCTTTTTTACTTGAATGAAAGTATAACAAATGTTTTTATACTGTAGTGAGTTATATTTAATCTAACATAGGTATTGTTCTTTTTGATTGTGTTTGTCAAAAAATCCTAATATAGAAATAAAGAAGGTTTTACAAATGAAAGGGCTTATCATAATTGACATGTTAAATGATTTTGTAACAGGAGTTATCGCCAATGAAGAGAAGGTCATGAAAATTATTCCTGTGATCCAGCGGACGCTCGAATATGTCAGAAATAGACCCGATTGGTTGATAGTCTACTCCAATGATGCACATCATGTGGGTGATCGGGAAATAGATATTTGGGGAAAACATGCCTTAGAGGGAACGTGGGGTGCTGAAGTTGTCGAAGCATTGGCACCCATTGGTTTAGAGCGTGAAATTATTTCTCCCAAGCGTTTTTATAGCGCTTTTGACGGAACTGATCTGGAAGAGATTTTTGATAAATATGGTGTTACAGAAGTTGTTCTGACGGGGCAACATACCCATTGCTGTGTCCGGCATACAGCCTATAGTGCATTTATTCGGGGTTATGACATCAAAATTTTGTCCGATGCTGTTTGTGCCTTCTCGGGAGTCGACGAAGAAGCTGCTCTTGATTATTTGAAAACTATTTATGATGCTGAAATCATCACGAATACGGTATTGGGTGTCCCGTCAGAATAAAAAGTGCTGTACCTGATGGATGGCAAGATGTAGCACGAAGGTAAGGAAACGAATCCTCGGGAACATGTTTAAGTGTGTAGCAGGGGCGTCGATCAAAAACTACTCTTGAAAGATGAAGGAGATAGCCCTGTATTTGAAATTTATTGGGTATATCTTGGAAATACTGGCCGAAATTGGAATGCAATGTTTCATACCAAATTTCTTTTTGTGGCATGTTACTATTTTCCTCCATTATGACGTTTACCGGGATTGGGAATACATAATAGCCAGCCATATTAATTTAGTTGCATCGCGGAATTTATCTGAAATGCCCTTAAAAGGGAGCTATTTTACATAGGCGAGTAGACTGAGAGAGTGCCGTGCAAGCGAACGACATTTAACCTCATGGGGCAGGTTTATTCCCTTCAAATCGTTGTATCCTAATTGATTCAGTTTTTCCATTAACTGACCATCATAATTACTGAGATCCAGCTTTTTACGTTGGGCAAAATAGATAATTGTGCGTCTGATCTCACGATCTGGGATTTGGCTATAGCCACAGTCATATTTCAGGTACATATAGACCGCTGTCAGATCTGCTAGATCTTCAGCTTCATTTTCGGTCAGGGCGTGTGCGGGTTGCGCAAAACCAAACAAAACCAGAATGTATGTGAGTAAGGCAATTTTTTGCATAATTTCTATTATACTGATTTTCTACCGTTTTGCCTAAATTAACATATTAATATCTCAGTTAGCCAAACTTTATTTCCTTAAAGTTGGGAAAATTACCATTTTTTATATCATTAAAAAATTTAACGGTGCATTAATGAATGGGATTTGTTCTGATAGGATAGGGCGTTAAAAAGGATTCTCCGGCTAGGATTGCTGATGGTGAAATATTGAGCATTATTAATACGCTAAGGAATTATAATGGTTAATATTTCAACCATTTTCAATGTGAAGTATTTCACTTTTGAATACACCAAGCCTTATCATCCAATTTATAAATTTAATTAATTCATCATCTGTTATTTTATGCCATCCTGTCATCAAAACATGCAATTCACCAGCTGAATTTAGTCAAGCTGTATTTTCCGGTATTGATGAGCCTATTTTATTGATGTTCACAGTCGGAGAAGTATCCCATCGTCTTCATATTATTTAGCAATATCTATTGTTGATTAAATGAGGGAATAACTATGCAAGATAAAAAATCTGAACCAAAGGTATTAGACGATAACAGCCTTGTGCTCGTTACAACACCGGCATATACCAAAGAAGTAATAGAAGAGCACGCTCAGAGCCGAAACCATCCAGATGCAACACTACAAGATAAAGGATTTGTTATCCTGAGCAATGAGGTAGGTAGTGATAGTGAAACTATGGCGGCAACACCAAAAGCAGTGAAAGTGGCATATGATCTAGCTAATACTGCCAATCAAAATGCCCTCAATAATAATTCCAATCACTATTTGGAGAAAAAGCAGAATGGAGCAGACATCCCGAGCAAAGATGCTTTTGTAAACAATCTCGGATTACGAAATACAGTTAATCAGGCGGAAAATGCCTTGCAAAAATCAGCTATTGTTCAACAAGTAGGATCATCTAATGACGTTGTGATGAGCCAAAATGTGACAACTATGCTGATGAGTCAGCACATCAAAAAAGAAGATGCTGAGTTATTGGCAGTTCCCATCGGTGGTATTTTAATGTGGTGCAGTGACCTACCACATCCGAATAACTTCTTACCGATGGAAGGTGGACAAATTGACCCTGATAAATATCCTGAATTACTCAAACACTATCCTTCGGGCAATCTGCCAGACTGGCGGGGTTATGTGCCTCGTGGCTGGGATAAAACCGGAGGAGTTGATTCGGAAGCGGGGAGGGAGTTGGGATCATTTCAGGCCGATGCTATCAGAGATATTACAGGAGTAATTAGAACAGGTGGTCGCAAAACAGATGAGGTTTCCGATAATACAACCGGAGTATTCTCCACCATTGAGGAAGGTCGGGGAAGCCACGTTTACTCTGATGCATTTGGGGATAACGGCTACATTTATGAGGATCGGGAATTTCGTGCATCTTATGTTGTTCCGACATCGGCTGAAAATAGGATGAAAAACGTTGCGGTGCTATTTTTAGTAAGGGGAAGGTAATGGTTCAACTTACAGAACCACCGATACAATTTGATAAAAATGGATTTGCTTTGTTCTACGGCTGGATACAGGTTTATTGCTCGAGTATGGTAAACTGGGAATATATTGGAACAAAACTGGAACGAACCTTTGTTGGTGTTACTTTATCTGCAGGATCGTATCTGGATGAACCCAAATTGCTCAAAATTCCGAATAAGGTGATTTGTCGAACAATTGACCACAAATCATGGGAGTATGTGCCAGATTACCGGGGTAAAACAGCATACTATACTCAGACGCGTAAGCACATTGTGATAACAGAAATTGGGGATATTCCCACAGAACTAACGCTACTGGAGCCGAAAACTCCTTTTGATAAATGGAATGGAACACAATGGGTGACGGATGTTGAAGCACAAAATCAGCACGAAATACAACAGACAGAATCTCAGAAACGGCAATTGCTAATTGAGGTGTTCCATCGAATTGCTCCACTACAGGATGCCGTTTATTTAGGTATTGCCACTAATGCCGAAAAATCTGCACTCACTGCATGGCGTAAATACCGAGTGTTGCTCAACCGGGTCGACTGTTCCACTGCTCCTGATGTCATCTGGCCGGAGCCACCTGATGACAGAATATTTAACCTTAGACATCATTACTGATGAACTCATGCCAATCTGGACATGGATGTCTAACCGATACCTTTCGGAAATATCAAAAGTTCCTGATGCGTTTTGGCACATGGCAGATTGAGTATGAAGAGTTTGCATTTATTTTAAGTGCGCAGCACGTCGTCACAATTGGCTATCTGTAACCGCAATCTTTAATACCTTCCGACGAAATTCATCGCAACTTCCTATCACAAGGCCAGAACGTTTAGTGTTCTGATCTACTCACTGGCAACAATATTTGTAGGTCGTCATAGATTCAACCCCTCTTTTACTGTAGGTGGTAAATTCTGATATGCTTTGCAAATATTTTGTTCTCATGTTTTTGTGTATGTGCGTCTTTGTGTGATGAAAGGTATATCAATCGGTGTATCACTTTTCGTAAAAAGACACATGATTTTATTTTAATTTTTGTTTAAAAATAAATAGTTATGAGTGAACTAAAACATATTGTAGAAGTTATGATCTCCGAACAGGAGATTAAGCAGCGTATTGCTGAGCTGGGACAACAAATTACAGAACACTATCGCAATAGCGATCGTGAACTCGTGCTGGTTGGTCTGTTGAGAGGATCGTTTATCTTTATGGCAGATTTATGCCGTGAAATACAGGTTCCTCACGAAGTGGATTTTATGACTGCATCCAGCTATGGCAATGAGATGAGTTCTACCCGCGATGTGAAAATCCTTAAAGATTTGGATGAAGATATTCGTGGTAAAGATGTGTTGATTGTTGAAGATATTATCGATTCAGGCAATACACTGAAAAAAATCCGTGAGATTTTGGAACTGCGTGGGCCAAACTCACTGGCAATTTGTACTTTGCTGAATAAACCATCTCGTCGTGAAGTCGATGTTCCAGTTGAGTGGGTTGGTTATTCGATTGAAGATAAGTTTGTAATCGGTTACGGTATTGATTATGCACAGCATTACCGTCATCTGCCTTATATTGGGCACGTTACTCTGCTGGAAGATTGATTTTGTAGTAAGCAGAAATCATTTTTAAAGTGGTGAGCAAATGGCAGCGGAGAGCTGCCATTTGTTTTTTTAACTAACCTACTATTCCATAACCAAGGGATTTTGAATTGCAACCTGAAAGATGAAGGGTATATACCTTATATCTTGAAATCCAATGGGTATAGGTTGTCATTTGATTTGAGAAAGTTTGGAAATAGCCTGACGATAATTGAGTTCCAGTTTTTCACGGCTGTCAGCTGTAATATCCAGATCATGCAGCTCGCCATCTTTTAAACCATATACCCACCCGTGAATCATTACTTTCTGCCCACGTTTCCACGCCGATTGCATAATGGTTGAGTGACCGAGGTTATAAACTTGTTCAATCACATTTAATTCGCACAAGCGATTCAATCGTTCGTTGGGTGGTAGTTCACCAAGCATAGAGCTATGCTTGTACCATAAATCGCGAATGTGGAGCAGCCAGTTATTGATTAAACCTAATTCAGTACCATTCACAGCAGCTTCAATTCCACCGCAGCCGTAGTGGCCACAAATGATGATGTGTTCAACCTGCAAAGCATCAACAGCATATTGTACAACTGATAAACAGTTTAAATCGGTATGGATAACCAGATTAGCGACATTTCGGTGAACAAAAAGATCACCAGGTGCGGCATCTATCAATTTTTCAGCAGGAACTCGGCTATCAGAACAGCCTATCCATAGAAAATGAGGTTTTTGTGCTTTTGATAATTCCTTGAAAAAATGAGGATTTTCTTCATTTACGGATTGTGACCACTGTTTGTTCCTGGCAAACAGCCCTTCAATTTTTCTCATCATAATTAATAGCCTGGCAACGGTTTTGAGATAGAATCATATACAACATTAATTGAGAATTTAATATTTAATTGAAGAATGTTTTTTATTTGATCCCTGTCATTGCAAAGAAATACAGGAAAAATAATGGCATAATTTCCATCTTACACTCAAAAATAGTAAAAAATAAAGGTGTCTTTTACTTATGGTTTATGCACTGGAATTAACGCAGCTCACGAAGACCTATGAAGGGGGGGTGAAAGCACTGCGGGGAATTGATTTGCATGTCGAAGCGGGAGATTTCTACGCGCTCTTGGGGCCAAATGGCGCTGGGAAATCCACCACAATTGGTATTATCAGTTCATTGGTTAATAAGAGCAGCGGTCAGGCCAAAGTATTTGGCTACGATATTGATACAAATCTCGTTAATGCCAAACGGCAACTTGGTCTTGTTCCACAAGAATTTAATTTCAATCCATTCGAGACAGTGATTCAAATTGTACTGAATCAGGCGGGATATTATGGTGTTCCGCGTCATGTGGCACAGGATCGGGCTAAAACTTATCTTACTCAACTGGATTTATGGGAGAAGCGTAACGTACGGGCCATCCGTTTGTCTGGCGGCATGAAACGGCGCCTGATGATTGCCCGTGCTCTTATGCACCAACCGAAGTTGCTGATCCTTGATGAACCTACGGCGGGGGTCGATATCGAACTGCGCAGATCTATGTGGGAGTATTTGAAAGATCTGAATTCGCAGGGAACCACTATCATTCTGACGACTCATTATCTGGAAGAAGCCGAAATGCTATGCCGAAATATCGGCATTATTCAGCATGGTGAATTGGTCGAGAATACCAGCATGAAAGATCTGCTCAGCCAACTCGAAGTGGAGACGTTCTTGTTCGATTTAGCAGAGAAAGGAACAATGCCTGTCATTGAAGGTTACGATTATCGTTTGGTCGATACCACAACACTGGAAGTGGATGTAAAACGTGGGCAGGGATTGAATGATATTTTCTCCCAACTGAATACGCAGGGTATTCAAATCAGCAGTATGCGTAATAAGGCGAATCGCCTTGAAGAACTGTTTGTTGGTTTGACCAATAATAATCAAGGAGAGAGAGCATGATCCAACTGTATTGGGTGGCTCTGAAAACCATCTGGATTAAAGAAATCACTCGCTTTGGGCGTATCTGGGTACAGACATTACTGCCGCCTGTGATCACCATGTCCCTTTATTTTGTCATCTTCGGTAATTTGGTTGGTTCCCGTATTGGTGAAATGGGTGGAGTGGATTATATGCAGTTTATTGTGCCGGGGTTGATTATGATGTCAGTGATCACCAACTCCTACTCAAATGTCTCTTCATCGTTCTTTGGTGCTAAGTTCCAGCGCAGTATTGAAGAACTGCTGGTTGCGCCGGTTCCAACCCATATTATTATTGCTGGGTTTGTTGGCGGCGGAGTAGCGCGTGGTATTTGTGTTGGAATACTGGTGACACTGGTTTCCCTATTGTTTATACCGCTACAGATGCATTCATGGGGAATGATTGTCATTACCTTGTTGGCAACTTCCATTCTATTTTCGTTGGCTGGGTTGTTAAATGCTATTTTTGCGAAGACTTTCGATGATATCAGCATTATCCCTACCTTTGTTCTGACCCCTCTGACTTACTTGGGTGGTGTATTTTATTCGCTTACCCTGTTGCCTGCCTTTTGGCAGGTTGTATCGAAGCTGAACCCGATAGTCTATATGGTCAGTGGCTTTCGTTATGGTTTTCTCGGTATTGCTGATGTTTCACTGGGGATGACGTTAGGCATGTTGGGCGCATTTATTATCGGATTCTATGGGTTGGCTTGGTATTTAATTGAATCAGGCCGGGGTTTGAGAACTTAACAATAAAAATGTAATACTCCGATCCACCCCAGTCACATAGTTAGCTATTTGACTGGGGATTAATGAGAGGCTCCTGCCTCTTACCAGAGGCCAGCCTTTGGCTGGGCAAATGCGTTCCCGACGAATTTTTCGCTCTCTTACCGTTGCGTTATATCTCGAAACACATTGGGTATACACATATTCCACAATGAAAAATCAGATAGCCAAATCAACTTGCTGATTATCAATCAATCGTGTTTGTCCTAACCATGCAGCCATCAGGATCACGGCTTTTTTGCTTTGTGTTGTCAGTGGAGCCAGATTTTCTGCATCGCGGATAAACAACTCATCCGGCATAAAACCTGCTTCCCGCAGGTGTGCAGATGCCAATTCAATTAATTGTTCTGTATTTTGTTCACCATGCTGCAATTTTTCTGCGATAGACTGCATAATTTTATTCAGCAAAGGTGCAATTTTTTTCTCCTCATCAGACAGGAGATTATTACGTGAGCTCAATGCCAATCCGTTTTTATCACGGACAATAGGCACGGGAATCAGCGTAATGTCGTAAGCCATATCTGCAATCATTTGGCGGATAATTTTTAATTGCTGAAAGTCTTTTTCACCGAAATAAACGAGATCAGGTTGGATCAGATTAAACAATTTACTGACAACCGTGGTGACACCGCGGAAATGGCCCGGGCGGTGGGTGCCTTCGAGCATATAAGAAAGCTCCGGCACTTCGACAAAAGTCTGGTTGTCATTTAAGTCATTGGGATACATTTCACTGGCACCGGGAGCGAAAACAAGTTCAACCTTGCGAAGGTTCAATTTCTCGCAATCTTCCTGCAAAGTTCGTGGGTAATTGACCAGATCGTCTTTTCGGTCAAATTGCATCGGATTGACGAAGATACTGACAATAACGACATCGGCTTGTGCTTTGGCGGTATCAACCAGTGCCATGTGGCCATCATGCAGATTACCCATAGTAGGAACAAAGGCTATGCGTTTGCCTGCCTGATGCCAACGGCGGATTTCACGGCGCAAAAGAGGGATGGTTTCTATAATCAGCATTGCTGTACTCCTTTAATTAGCAGTCATGCTGGGAATAATTACTTGAATGAGTGTTCTTCGCTGGGATAGATACCGCTTTCTACCTGTTCGATATACAGACGGATGGCATCCCGTATATTACCTGTTTCTTTGAGGAAATCTTTGGCAAATTTAGGTGCTCTTGCAGTGATACCCAGAGCATCGTGCATAACTAAAATTTGTCCGTCAGTCAGGTTACCGGCTCCAATGCCAATGACCGGAATTTCCAGCGCTTCGGTAACACGTCTTGCCAATTCGGTCGGAACGCATTCCAGTACGAGTAACTGCATACCCGCTTTTTCCAATGCAATGGCATCATTAAGTAATTTCTGGGCAGAATCTTCACTGCGTCCCTGAACTTTATAACCACCAAGTACATTGACCGATTGTGGTGTCAGCCCCAAGTGTCCACAGACCGGAACGGCACGCTCGGTCAGCATCTTAACGGTATCACACAGCCAGTCTCCACCCTCAATTTTGACCATATTGGCTCCTGCCCGCATTAATACTGCTGCATTGTCAAAACTTTGTTCTGGGGTGGCATAACTCATGAAGGGCATATCTGCGATAAGAAAAGCGTGAGAGACACCAGTGCGAACGCTTCGGGTGTGGTAAGAGATATCTTCAACGGTGACAGGCAAGGTAGAGTCAAATCCTTGTACAGTCATACCGAGTGAATCACCAATGAGCATGACATTAATGCCCTGTTCGGCGAAAAGCTGGGCGAAACTGGCATCGTAAGCGGTGATAGTCGCAAACTTGTGTTTTTCTTTTTTTAGCTGGCGCAGGTCAGCCAGAGTTATTGGTTTCATTATATTCTCCTGAGTTGTTATCCCCTGAATAGTTATCCCCATTATTTTTCAAGTTGTTGCTTTGTTGTTGGTTGTGTTGCTATTCGAAATTTATTGGGTATCCAACCAAAAAGTCAGGTCATTTTTTGGAACTTGCTTTAATCGTTCTGCCAATATTTCTCCATCGGGGAATACAAGGTCTGGAGCAATTTCTGCGAGTGGATAAAGCATAAATTCGCGCTGTTTCAAACCATAATGGGGAATAATCAGGCGTTCAGTATTGATTATATGGTCACCAAACAACATGATATCCAGATCGAGCGTTCTTGGTCCCCAACGCTCATCTTTGCGAACCCGGCCCTGTGCCAGTTCGATTGCCTGAGTGTGATCAAGCAATGTTTCTGCTGGCAATTGAGTATCCAGTGCGACGGCAAGGTTGAGGAAATCGGGTTGATCCTGTGGTCCCATTGGTTTGGTTCGATAATAAGATGATCGGGCAACAAAAGTAGTGTCAGGGATCATTACCAGAGCAGCAAGAGCGTTATCGACTTGCTGCAAAGGAGAGGACAGATTGCTGCCAATAGCGATATAAACACGCGTCATATTAGCTATTGTTCCTATTCTGGCGAATGCGTCCAACACGGCGGGGACGTGTTTTGCGGCGAATGAGTTCACTGCCCAGCGCTGAGATCATTGAGCGTTGTTGGGGAGGCGTTGACTGTTGAAATTCTGCCCACCAATGTACCAGTTCTTTCAGTTCATAGCGCGGCTCAATGCTGGCACGCAATTCCAGTAAATCATATGCAGCACGGAATTTCGGATGTTCCATTAGTTTATTTGCCCGCTTTCCTTGACGACGCGGCAGGCGAAGCTGGAGTAACCAAATATCGCGCATGGTTGTAGTATAGCGTTTTGGAATAGCAATCGAGCGACACTGTTCATCAAGTATGTCATTCATTGCTAGCGCAAAAGCATCATAATACTGTAATCCGCCTTCCTGTGACAGTTTCTCTGCATGCTCAATCAACGGATACCACAGCATGGCTGCGAATAAGAACGCGGGATTCACTCGTTGATCGTTCTGGATGCGGTGGTCAGTGTTTTTCAGCACCTGCACCAGCAATTTTTCCATTGGTGAATGACCACCGTGGCTGAAACCACGTTGAATCAAAGGAAACAGTGGTTGGAACAAATGATATTCACAAAGCAGTTTATAGGTGCTGTAGCCTTGCCCTGACTGTAATAACTTAAGAGACTCTTCGAACAGGCGCGCTGATGGAATATCGCTCAACAGGAACGCAAGGCGAGAGATCGGTTCAGCAGTCGCCGGCTCGATAGTCATGTTCAGCTTGCTGGCGAAACGGACGGCACGCAGCATACGGACAGGATCTTCCCGATACCGGGTTTCAGGATCACCAATAAGGCGAATGATGCCTGCTTCCATATCTGCTATCCCGCCGACATAATCCCGCAGGGCGAAATCTTCAATGCCATAGTAGAGACTATTGATCGTAAAATCGCGACGAACGGCATCCTCTTCGACTGAACCGAAGATATTATCGCGTAGTAACATGCCGCTCTGTGCTTTATGTGATTGATTCCGGTCGTTGCTTTCAACTTGATCGTGAGGCCCGCGGAAGGTGGCTACTTCAATCACATCAGGCCCAAACATGATATGGGCAAGTCGAAAGCGCCGTCCGACAAGGCGGCAGTTACGGAATAGCTTACGAACTTGCTCTGGCGTAGCATTGGTCGCTATATCGAAATCTTTGGGTTTTTTATGCAGCAGTAAGTCACGAACCCCGCCACCGACCAGATAAGCTTGAAAACCTGATTTATTCAGGCGATACAGAACCTTCAGTGCATTATCACTGATATCCTTGCGTGAGATTGGATGCTGCTCCCGTGGGATCACAGTGATCGGGGAGTCCGAAGGCTTTGCCTTTACGGATTTTTTCTTCATTTTGTCTTTATAGGCATGTGATGAAGATGAATTATTTCCTCTGCGGCGTTTGCGCGGAGAACTGCTCTCTGTTTGAGCAGAACGGTCAGATACGGTGACTGGCCTTTCACTGACTACCTGTGTGTTGCTTTTTACCCCGTTATCACGGATCAACAGATTACGGCAGAAAGTTGCTACTCGGTTAAAAATGGTACACCTCGATAGTGACTAATCAATTAAAACAAAAAACAGCCGCCAATCATAACTTACTGGACATTTTTTGAGAATGCTTACAATGCCAATAGAAACACTTTATTTAAATTAGCGATTGGTTATGTTTTTAGGCGGAACCACATTTATATTCCAACCAACGATAGCCTGCTGTAGCAATTGATATGTGGTGAGGTCTTGCCAGCCCGCGATAATGGGTTGATTTAAAAATGATAGCGCATCAATAAGCAATGGCCTTGGATCACCCAAAGGAATCGGTTGGGCATGATTTTGCTTAGAGAGTTTAATTCCCTCTTTATTAAGTACGAGAGGCAAATGTACATAATCTGGCGTTTTAAAATTCAAATGCTGATACAGAGAAAGCTGGCGGACTGTTGGTTCAATTAAATCGGCTCCCCTGACAATTTCAGTGATGCCCTGATAGTTATCATCAATAACAACGACAAGATTATAGGCGAATAAACTATCTTTGCGATGAATGATGAAATCTTCTTTCGCCATCGCTGCGGGAACGGTGATGTAACCCTGTAATTTATCGCGAAAACCATATACCGGATGGTGTTGCTTCAGACGGATTGCGGCATGGTGCTCGGATAGATGCAAATGTTGGCAGTGACCATCATAAAAACCGCCCAATTGCTGAATGCGCTGGCGGCTACAAGCACAGCGATAGCTCTTTTGCTGCTGTTTTAATTGATTAAGGATGGCACGGTAGGCTTCATGACGTTGGGATTGATAAAGAACATCCCCATCCCAGCAGAACCCATAATGTTCAAGGGATTTCAATATCCGACAGGCTGCTCCGGAAATTTCTCTGGGAGGATCGATATCATCAATACGCATCAGCCATTTTCCGTGACAGGCACGGGCTTGCAGATAACTGCCCAAAGCTGTGACGAGGGAACCGAAATGAAGATCACCTGAAGGAGATGGAGCGAATCGCCCAACATATAACGAAGAATGTTCAGATTGAGTCATATCAGGATCATTATAGGGAGCATACGGCGCCATTGGGCGCCGTATTTAGCCCTATTGGTTAGCCAGCCATTTGCTTTTCGCGAATTTCGGCTAACGTTTTACAGTCAATACATAAATCGGCTGTTGGGCGAGCTTCTAAACGGCGGATGCCGATTTCAACCCCACAGGATTCACAATAGCCGAAGTCGTCTTCTTCAACTTTTTTCAGCGTTTTCTCGATCTTTTTGATCAATTTACGCTCACGATCCCGATTACGTAATTCAAGACTGAACTCTTCTTCTTGCGCCGCACGGTCAACTGGATCAGGGAAGTTCGCTGCCTCATCTTGCATATGAGATACAGTACGGTCTACTTCATCCCTGAGTTGATTGCGCCATGCTTCCAGAATCAGCTTGAAATGCTCTAACTGGGCATCGTTCATGTATTCTTCGCCTGGCTTTTCCTGGTAAGGTTCTACCCCAGCGATGGCGAGAATGCTCAAGGACGAGGTTTTGCGTTTTTGCCCTTCTTGCATAATGCTTCTCCTTACACACGCACTATCAAACGACCCCCCCAACAGCAGGGGGGAAAAAAATAGGCCGCTATAAATAACAGATGACTGCGAGGTTGGCAATTGTTCCTGCCATTAGTTTTGCAATGGTGTGAAGACAGACATGTTTACTGCTTAAATATATTGCAAAACCACTCTCGCCAGTATGATCTGTTTACAAATTATCCTATTGATAAAAAAGGTAATTTGTCACTTATAACCATCCTGTTTTCTGTCATATTGGCCTTATAACAAATTATTTCGACTCCAGAATTACACGCTTGTTCCAAAAGAAAAGCATAATCATGGTCAATATGTTTTGCTGCCGTAACCTGACTGACTCCAGAGTGTAAAACGACAAATAACAGGACAGCACGCTGACCTTGTTGTGCTATCAATGATAGCTCACGTAAATGTTTTTGCCCTCGAATTGTTACGGTATCGGGGAAAAAACCATAATTCCCCTCTAATAATGTCACTGACTTTACTTCAATATAACAATTAACTCTTTGTTTTGACTGTAACAATAAATCTATGCGGCTTTTCTCTTTTCCATAGCCCACTTCACGATTGATGTGTTCATAACCGGATAATTCCGAAATTACATTATTTTCAATGGCCTGATAGGCCAACTCATTGGCTCTGAGCGTATTGACACAGATCCAGTGGCCAGTTTGAGTCTGAGTCAGCTCCCAGCTATTCGGATATTTGCGTTTGGGATTGTCCGATGTGGAATACCACACGGTATCTCCCGGTGTAGCACAGCCTGTCATTGCGCCAGTATTGGCACAATGTATAGTGAGCGTTTCTCCTTCTGGCGTAAGGACATCCGCAAGAAAGCGTTTATAACGGCGAATTAAAATAGCGGACTTTAGAGCGGGTGAAAATTCCATAAACCTTCCTTCATAACCAAAATCAAATGTGCCAATGCTACAATGGCACTTATTGAAAGTTAATCCATTATGGTGATTCTTTGTTATTACCAACTTATAACTCATTACCCGTTTATGATGTAGTGGAATCAGTTATTGATGAATTGCAAACGTCGAAACAGGTGCTGTTACATGCGCCAACAGGAGCCGGAAAATCGACAGGAATGCCACTGGCGATTTTAAATCAGGCACAATTGCCCGGTCGTATTATTATGTTGGAACCACGGCGCATTGCCGCACGCAGAGTCGCTGAGCGCCTTGCTGAACAACTGAATGAACCTGTTGGGATGACTGTGGGTTATCGGATGCGTTCAGACACTAAAGTCAGTGCTTCTACACGGCTTGAAGTTGTGACGGAGGGGATTTTAACGCGAATGTTTCAGCAAGATCCCGAATTGAGTGATGTCTCTCTCGTGATCCTTGATGAATTTCATGAACGCAGTTTACAGGCCGATCTGGCACTGGCGTTGTTGCTGGATGTGCAGGAAGGATTGCGCGACGATCTGCGTATCTTAGTGATGTCAGCGACATTGGATAATCAGCGTCTTTCTTCTTTATTGCCGGACGTACCAGTGATTGTGTCAGAAGGACGCAGTTATCCGGTCGAGAGATCATATCATCCGCTTTCTGCCCATCAGTCTTTTGAGCAATCTGTTGCGTCGGCGGTATTACGTTTATTGCAGCAAGAGGCGGGTTCATTGTTGCTGTTTTTGCCTGGTGTTGGGGAGATTCAGCGTGTTTTTTCACACTTGGAAGGTAAGATCAATGACGATACGTTATTGTGTCCGCTATACGGCGCGCTATCGTTATCAGACCAACACAAGGCAATAGCTCCGGCTCCAGCGGGAATGCGTAAAGTTGTGCTGGCAACCAACATTGCTGAAACCAGTTTAACGATTGAAGGCATTCGTCTGGTGGTCGATAGCGGTCTTGAGCGTACCAGCCGATTTGAACCAAAACATGGCTTGACTCGTTTGATTACCCAGAGAATCAGCCAGGCATCAATGGTTCAGCGGGCAGGGCGTGCCGGCCGATTAGAGTCTGGTATTTGCTGGCATTTATTTAGTCAGGAGCAGGCGGAAAGAGCTACAGAATACAGCGAGCCGGAGATCCTGCATTCAGATCTGAGCAGTCTGTTGCTTTCTTTATTGCAATGGGGGTGCCGTGACAGTTCTCAGCTTCATTGGCTGGATAATCCGCCGCAACCGGCTTTGGCCGTTGCGCAATCCTTACTGCTAAAATTGGGGGCATTGGATGAGAAACAACAATTGACTGCCCGTGGTCGGCAAATGGCGGAATCCGGCAGTGAGCCGCGTTTGGCGGCTATTCTGTCTGCTGGTAAAGAGTATGCGGATAAAGAACAGAATAGCGCAGTGCTGACAACCGCAGCAAAATTGGTTGCTATTTTGGAAGAACCGCCGCGTCACGGGCAACCTGATCTTATTTATTGGATGACATCAAACCAGCGCCACTGGCGGCAAAGGGCTAACCAACTGATCAGAAATGTTGCGGACAAAGATAAAAAGCCGCGCTTTGATGGTTGTGATGAAAATATTAATCTCAGGCTGGTACCTGAATTATTGGTGCAGGGATTTCCAGATCGGATAGCCAAAAACCGTGATAATTTTGGGCGTTTTCAGTTAGCCAATGGATTGGGGATCGAACTGGAACGTGAAGAACCCCTTTCGGGAGAGTCTTGGTTGATTGCTCCTTTATTACTGCAGGGCAGTAAAAGCCCCGATGCCCGGATTTTACTTGCCTGTTCATTAAATATCGAACAGATTGTACGGCAATCGCCGTCTCTGTTTACTGAACATACAGCCGTCGAGTGGGATGATAGTAAAGGTTCGCTGCGTGCATGGCGGCGTTTGCAGTGCGGACGTTTAATCGTCAGAGCACAGCCTTTGGCAAAACCGTCGGAAGCAGAATTACATGATGCTTTGCTGAATTGGATTCGGCAGGAAGGTGTGTCGGCATTGAATTGGTCATCAGAAGCATTACAGTTGCGCACACGCTTACAAAGGGCAACAGAATGGCTGCCAGAAGTAGAATGGCCTGCGGTTGATGACACCGCTTTGCTGAATTCCCTCGAACAGTGGCTGCTTCCTGCACTGGGAGGCGTTATTGACTTGAAAGGATTACGTCAGATTGAATTATCAACTTGTCTGATGGGGTTACTTGACTGGCAGCAACGGCAAATGCTGGATAATGAATTGCCTACTAATTACACTGTGCCAACTGGAAGCAGGATCACTATCCAGTATTTTAGTGATAAGCCGCCTGTTTTGTCTGTCAGGATGCAGGAAATGTATGGGGAGCAGCAAAATCCAGTATTGGCGAAAGGACGAATTCTGGTTGTCATTGAGTTGTTGTCTCCTGCCCATCGACCATTGCAGATAACACAAGATCTTGCTGCATTTTGGCGGGGAGCCTACCGTGAAGTGCAAAAAGAGATGAAAGGGCGCTATCCTAAACACTTATGGCCAGATGATCCTGCCAATACTGCGCCAACAAGGCAGGTGAAAAAATATATGTAATCGAATTTTTATTCATACAATTGCCTTAAATAAATATGTGGAGAATTCGGTATGTCTGATGATGATCGTCAGCCAATCGGACGTAAGGGTAAAAAATCAGGACTTCGTCGTGGGCGAACATCAAAAAAGCGCAATCGGCGGGATGACTATGATGATTATGAAAATGATGATTTTGACGACGATGAGGACGAAGTCATGACCAAAAAAGGGAGAAATACCCGCCCATCCAAGACTCAGGCATCAAGGAGCAGAGGGAATTGGATTTTATGGCTGCTGTTGAAAATCTTTATTGTGCTGGTGGTATTTATTGTTATTTATGGCTTCTATCTGGATAACAAAATCCGCCAGCGCATTGATGGTAAAGTCTGGGATTTGCCCGCCGCAGTGTATGGTCGGATGGTCAATCTTGAACCGGGCATGAATTACAGCAAGGACGAAATGATTCATTTGCTGGAAGGTATGCAGTACCGGAAAGTGACAAAAATAACCCGTGCGGGTGAATTTGTACTCAAGGGAAACAATATTGAACTTCTGCGTCGTTCATTTGATTTCCCTGATGGTCAGGAAAATCAGATCCAGGCCAGATTGTCCTTTGAAAACAATCATCTTACTAGCATCGAAAACGTAGAAAACCAGCGGCAGTTTGGTTTCTTCCGCCTTGATCCAAAACTGATTACGATGATGCAGTCGGCGAATGGCGAACAACGTCTGTTTGTCCCGCGTGAAGGTTTTCCTGATTCACTGGTTCAGATTTTGTTGGAAACAGAAGATCGTTATTTCTATGAACATGGCGGAATCAGGCCAATATCCATTATCCGCGCTGCGTTGGCTAATTTGACCGCGGGGCGTACTGTTCAGGGAGGCAGTACGTTGACTCAGCAGCTGGTGAGAAACCTGTTTCTCTCCAATGAGCGTACTTTGACCCGTAAAGCGAATGAAGCGCTGATGGCAATGTTGATGGATGCACGTTATGGCAAAGATCGCATTCTTGAACTGTATTTGAACGAAGTCTTTTTGGGGCAGAGTGGCGATGAACAGATCCATGGCTTCCCGTTAGCGAGCCAGTACTACTTTGGCAGCCCGATTGGTGAATTAACGCTGGATCAGCAGGCTTTGCTGGTGGGGATGGTTAAAGGGGCATCGGTATATAACCCGTGGCGCAATCCTAAAAAAGCACTGGAACGCCGGAATATCGTTCTGAAAATTCTTCAGAACCGGAACGTCATCACACAAAAGGATTATGACTTGTTGAGTGTCCGCTCACTGGGCGTAAAACCTAAAAGTGAGAGTATTACGCCACAACCTGCGTTTATGCAGTTAGTGCGTCAGGAATTACAGGAAAAGTTAGGTGATAAAGTTAATGATTTATCAGGTGTAAAAATCTTTACTACCTTAGACCCTGTTTCACAGGATGCGGCAGAAAAATCGGTGGAGGAAGGTGTCGCCGCTCTGCGAAAAACGCGAAAGATCAAAGACCTTGAAGGTGCAATGGTGGTTGTGGATCGCATCAGTGGTGAAGTTCGTGCAATGGTGGGGGGGGCCCAACCACAGTATGCAGGATTTAACCGGGCATTGAATGCCCGCCGCTTAATCGGTTCTTTAGCTAAGCCTGCGACTTATTTGGCCGCATTGAGCCAGCCGGATAAATATCGCCTGAATACTTGGTTGGCAGATGAACCCATTTCTGTCCCTCTGACGGGTGGAAAATCCTGGGAACCAAGGAACTTTAGCCGTACCTTCAGCGGACGGGTGATGTTGGTTGATGCGTTGGCACGTTCGATAAATATCTCAACAGTGAATCTGGGGCTGGATGTTGGATTGGATCGCATTACCAGCACCTTAATTTCACTGGGTATTCCGGCGAAAGAGATCCAGCAGGTTCCTGCCATGTTGCTGGGCGCGATTAACCTGACGCCAATGGAAATGGCGCAAGAGTTCCAGACCATTGGCAGTGGCGGTAATCGGGCTAAACTCTCTGCACTGCGTTCTATCATTACTGAAGACGGTACCGTGGTTTACCAGAGCTTTCCACAGGCTGAGCGAGCTGTGCCGCCACAGGCTGCTTATCTGACACTATATGGTATGCAGCAAGGCGTGGCACGGGGTACAGGCCGTTCACTGACCGGAAAATACGGCAAATATAATTTGGCGGGGAAAACCGGTACTACCAATGATCTTCGTGACAGTTGGTTTACGGGAATTGATGGCAAAGAAGTCACAATTGTCTGGACAGGGCGCGATAACAATGGCCCAACCAATTTGACGGGCGCGACGGGGGCGATGACGATTTACCGCCGTTACTTGGAAAATGAAACGCCACTGATGCTGAACAACCGTCCACCGGAAGGTATTGTGGATATGTCGGTCAATGAAGATGGAAGTTTCAACTGCGCTGGTAATGGCATCAGGATATTGCCGGTTTGGACAGACAATCCAGAGGGCTTATGCCAGCAGTCGGTGCAACAGCCGATAGAGGAGAATGGAGAAGAAGCTCCGGGTTGGTTGCGGGAAATGTTTAGTCAGTAATCATTGGATCCGTAAGAAAATAAGTTCCCCTCCTGATTTTTGGTGGGGAACTTATACCTTCTGTCATGCAATAGACAATTTCGAAAGTAGCCAGCAAGGGCATTAGTCGTCTGCCAGATAAAATGCTTTGCTTTTCTGGTCATAGAAAAAACATTTCAGTCTTCCATGCCATTTAAATTTTGCCATAGTTCTGGGGCAAGCTGTCTGACATGTGGCATGGACAACATGGTCATATGGTTACCGGATGCCAGCATTGTATCTAACTGAGAGGCATAATTTTCCCATTGGCTCACACTGTCTTGAATTTCATCTATGTTTTTCTCTTTTGCGTTGATGAAATGAACACAGCCATCATATTGGGCACGAGGTGTATAACACGTATTCAGATTGGCTTGCATAACCTGAACAACCCCCTCTAGCAATGAAACGGGAGAGTTGGCAGTGAATAACCGAGCATGTACCAGAGCTTGGTGCAGACAGAGAATCTGTTCATTATGAGTTAACCCTTCTAAATCCTGCTTCGTAAGCGGCAGTGGTTGGTTTATCATCATGTTGTAGAGTTTAATTAACTTCATCAATGTTTCAATACGATTGTATGACCTGAAATGGTAGTTTTGTGGAGTAGGTGCATTGGTATCGAGAAGAATCAAATTGGCGACCTGTTCCCCTTGTGCCTGTAGTTGTAACGCGATTTCAAAGGCAATCCAGCCCCCAAAAGAGTGGCCTAATAGGTGATAAGGGCCTGTTGGCTGTGTTTGTCGGATCTTCTTAATGTAATCATTGGCAGCCCCTTCAATGCTGGTATAAGGTGGCAGTTCGGGAGTAGTCAATCCGCGTGCCTGTAAGGCATAGACGGGCAGGGATGACGGGAATGATAGTGCTAGCTCAAGGAAGCTGGAAGCGCTGGCACCGGCACCAGGAAGACAGAACAACGGTGAGTATATTTGAGTATCATTTTTATCACCTTGGATGATCACGAGGGGATCATAAGTGAGAGCCGGCAACAGAATTCCGGTGATCGAATCAGCTATTTGATTGCGCAAAGGAAATTGCATGATCGTGTAATGTGTACCCCTGATAGGATGAATGACCGATGTATTACTCACAATACCTTTCCAACCTCGCCATTTATCTCCATTAACCGTGCTGTCAGTTGTATAGAGATGAATGGGCAACGGTGATGCTGATGGAACATAAGCTGTTTTAAGCTGCATTAGCAGCTCGGTTGTGTATACACGTAGGAAGAAATCTTCTCGTGTAATACCAGCAGGTAGCCATTTTCGTTCAATGCACAGTTCAAAAAATTGTTCGATATCCTCAAGATGGCGAAGTTCCTCTGATTCTAATGCATCGGTCGGTGCCATAAGTTTGTGCAGGAACTCTGCCATTATATGAATGCGTTTTTGGGTTTTATCCATTGTGTCATCAAGGGCGGTTTTTTGCTGGGCGGGATTGACCGCATCGATCATGCCGATAAATGCCACGTCTTCCTTGCTGTTGATTAATTGTTGAGCGATTTCATAGGCGATGACGCCTCCCATTGACCATCCTGCGAGGTGATAAGGGCCATGGGGCTGAACACGGCGAATAGCTTGAATATGGCAGCTAGCCAGCGCTTCAATAGATGTTGGCGGATTGGAAAGTGTGTGGAGACCAAGCGCCTGCAAGGCGTAAACAGGAAGTTCAGGAGGAAGCAAAGTTGCCAAAGGTGAATAGACCAGCGGATCACCGGATGACTCGTGTACGAAAAATAGTGGCAGTAAATTCCCTTTAGGGCTTAATGGCACAGGATTAGCATCAAAAATGTCGCTTGGCGAGGATGTCCGCTCACCCATGGCTAAGGCTGGTTCAATCAGTGTTGAATAAGTTAACAATGTTGCCAATGGAGTTTCCATATTTTGCTCCTGCATACGAGTCAGTAGTTGATAGGCGATGAGACATTTTTGATCCTCTTCGTCTGTACGAATCAGCACCATAGCTTCACGCATATCGGGGCAGAGGGTGAGGCAAGACTCAATCTCCCCCAATGCGTTCAAAGGAAAAGAGTTATCGTTATCAATCGTTGGGGAAATTTTCAGAGGAGGGTTATTGTTGTTATTGGGTAACATACTCATTTCTCCTGTGTAATAGTTTAAACCCAGTCCGATATTCGGTTTGGAAAGACGAGAATTATTAACTTTAACTTGTGTGATGCGTAAAAAATGAACTTTCAATGAATTGCAAAAGTAATAAATGCCAATAAAATAGTGTGCAAAATAGACAACGCTAAATTAATTTAATTATTTTTACATGTCGAATAAGTATTAAGTGTTAAATAGTCTTAGTGAACGTGGATTTTATAATAAATAAAATATATTCATATGATTGTTAACAATTTTTTTATGGGTAACTTTCTTTTATTCTTTTTGGTTATAATGAGTTTGTTGATGATTGGTTGCAATTAATTTTCTATTTACATTTTCAATTTTGGACTATAGATATTTTGTAAGGTGTTTTTCTTTGGAGTAATTGTTATTGTCTTTCTAAAAGTCTATTTAAATAGACTTTTAGAAAGACAATAATATTTCATACCAGATGCAACATTTCTTCATGGTTTTCAACTTTTTTCTCCCAACGGATCTGTACAAGTTGGAATCGGTACATCCCGCTATACATCTTTTTCACTATCGAGCTATAAACTTTGAATTGTATATACCTGTCGTCTTTCAAGTTGCAGCTTTGTTGGCTGCGTTCACTCACCCCGGTCACATAGTTATCTATGCTCCCGGGAATTCGTTCCTTGCCGTCGCGCTGCATCTTGAAATCCAATGGGTATATTCATCTATTATCTCTTCTTTTTGCACGACTGAATGTTCGGTTCACAGCGATGACTGAACACAAAGAAAATGGCACCATTTATTGCTTGCTATATGCCTGTCTTTTCAGAAACAGCCCATTACAGATTGACAATTCCTTTTGGGATAGGTTCTTAGTCGATCGTACAGAATAATGTCAAAATAATTAATCAGACAGACGAAAAATTATTTGGTTAAGTAAATTTAGATTGAATCACTCGATTCATTCATTGATTTTTTTATTTAAAATGTTATCAAATTCACATAATGATAAATATTAGGGTTTATTTTTGTTATTATTTTTAGCAAAATTTATAGTCTTTTAAATAAATGGTCATAATAGTTATACACTCAATTTATGAAGATTCTTACTCCTCTCTATGCGGGGAGTAAGGAAGTGATCTACAATTTTGGAAGACTATTTAATGCTTTTACATATAATAGTTACATGTATTGCAAAGGAAAAAACAATTTTATGAAAATTAAAACTCTTGTTGCAGTAGCAGTTTCTGCTGTAATTCTGACGGGTTGTAAGAATATTGATCAGGGAATGCTGGCTAAATCTGGAATGCAATTATTCCAGGCTGCGACGCTGAGTGATTCAGATGTCAAACAGTTAACTAACCAAACATGTAAAGAGATGGATGCACAGAATAAAATTGCACCAGCATCCAGCCAGTATACTAAACGTCTGAACAAAATTGCCAAAGCATTAGGTAACGAAGTTGGCGGTACACCGGTTAACTATAAAGTTTATCTGACTAAGGATGTGAACGCTTGGGCAATGGCTAACGGTTGTGTGCGTGTATACAGCGGCCTGATGGACATGATGAATGACAACGAAGTCGAAGGTGTTCTGGGTCATGAAATGGGTCACGTTGCACTGGGCCACTCTCGTAAAGCAATGCAGGTTGCTTATGCAGCAGTTGCAGCACGTACCGCAGCTGCATCAGCCGGTGGTGTGGCAGGACAGCTGAGCAACTCTCAATTTGCCGCCATGGGTCAAAAACTGATCAACTCGCAGTTTTCACAGCATCAGGAAAGTCAGGCTGATGACTTCTCTTATGATCTGATGAAAAAACGCGGTATCAAAACTGAAGGTTTAGCAACCGGCTTCGAGAAACTGGCTAAACTGGGCAGTGGTAAAAGCAGCATGTTTGATTCACACCCACCTTCACAGGAACGTGCTAAACACATTCGTGAGCGTATCGTAGCAGACAAGAAATAAAATGTTTGATTACTCAGTCCGGTTAGTGATCTGTTTGGATTTGGCAATTGATCAGATCGCAAAAATCGGACTGAGTTCTCTTTAGGTGATCTATTGTCCTGAAATCTTATTCATATTTTAACTATATGAACAATAGGATAATTTACTTCAATTTAGCAAAGCAGCGTGCTGCCGCGTCAATGGTACTCTGGATATCTTCATCGGAATGAGCGATGGACATAAAGCCTGCTTCAAATGCGGAAGGAGCCAGATAAACCCCCTCATCCAGCATCAGGTGGAAGAACTGCTTAAAGCGTTCAACATCACATTTCATGACATCCTGGTAGCAGGTGACACTCTCCGCATCGGTAAAGAAAATACCGAACATGCCACCAACGTGATTAACAACCAGTGGAATGCCGGCTTCTGATGCTGCGTTTTTAAATCCAGAAGCCAATTTTCCGGTCAGTTCGCTCAAACGCTGATGAACGCCCGCTTGAGCAACTTCTTTCAGGCAAGCCAGACCCGCAGCCATTGCAATTGGGTTACCAGAAAGGGTTCCTGCCTGATAAACAGGGCCGGTTGGTGCCAGCTTTTCCATGATCGCCAGACGACCACCAAAAGCACCGACAGGCATCCCGCCACCAATGATTTTACCAAGAGAAGTGAGATCCGGCTTAACATCGTAATATTCTTGTGCCCCGCCCAGAGCGACACGGAAGCCTGTCATGACTTCATCAATAATCAGCAGGGCACCGAACTCATCACACAGCTTACGCAGACCCGGCAGAAATTCCGGCATTGGTGGAATGCAATTCATGTTACCTGCGACAGGTTCTACGATGATACACGCAATTTCTTCTGGATATTTTTCGAAGGCTTCGCGGACGGAATTCAGGTCATTGTAGACACAAGTCAGGGTATGCTTAGCAAAATCAGCAGGAACGCCCGGAGAGTTAGGCTGACCAATAGTCAGGGCACCAGATCCTGCTTTTACCAGCAGACAATCAGCGTGACCATGGTAACAACCTTCAAATTTAATGATTTTATCACGTTGGGTATAACCGCGAGCCAGACGGATGGCACTCATGGTGGCTTCTGTACCTGAGTTCACCATGCGAACCATATCCATGGAAGGTACAAGTTCTGTTACCCGTTTTGCCATTTCTACTTCGGCTGCGGTTGGCGCGCCAAAACTTAATCCACGTTCAGCGGCTTCAATGACAGCATTGCGGATAGCCGGATGGTTATGTCCGAGCACCATCGGTCCCCATGAACCGACATAATCGATATAAGCGTTGTTATCGACATCATAAAGATAGGCACCATCGGCACGCTCAATAAAGACAGGCGTACCGCCAACACCATTAAAAGCACGTACAGGTGAATTGACACCGCCGGGGATCACTTGTTTTGCCTGAGAGTAAAGCGTTTCGGACTGGCTCATTAATTAAAGCTCCTGAAAGATAACGGTACAGATAGGGGTATGCCATTCTAAAGCACCCTAATGGGGAAGCCAAATAATGAGAAGGATTTACCTTGTTGCATTCGTGTGGCAAAACTTGAACGAATGAGTCAGGTATTGGATAATCGCCGACAATTGATCAGAAAGTGTAAAATGAACTTTCGAGAATTTTTACCGGAAAACCGGACTGGAGCAAAAATATGAGCGATGATGCTGGATTGCCTTTGCAGTTTACTGATGCTGCAGCCAATAAAGTCAAAGTACTGGTTGCTGATGAAGATAACCCGAATCTGCGCCTGCGGGTCTATATTACAGGTGGGGGCTGTAGTGGTTTCCAGTATGGTTTCACTTTCGATGACCAAATTAACGAAGGTGATATGACAATTCAGAAACAAGGGGTTGAACTGGTGATTGACCCGATGAGCCTGCAATACCTGGTAGGCGGTTGTGTGGATTATACGGAAGGGCTGGAAGGTTCTCGTTTTATCGTCACTAATCCAAATGCAAAAACAACCTGTGGCTGTGGCTCCTCTTTCAGTGTCTGATTGAGATTATTTTCCATTGTAATAAATAGCCTCCTTTACAGGCGGCTATTTTGCAAAGTATTTTCAGTATCTTGATACCTATTCTTTTTTTCGATCCATAATTCGAAATTTGTCGTGTATGTCTACGACGAAAGCAATTGTGGTTGGTGGGATTTTTTAAGAATACTGACCACTAAACCGGACATAATGAAAAACGCCCCTAGTGTGCCCATCCATCCTAATGTTTCCCCAATGAATACAAATGCGAACAGGGTTGAAAACAGTGGCTCGCTGGTTTCCGTAATCTGTACGCTACTCGCTTCTCCTTTCTCTACTGCTTTGGTTGTAAAGTAAAATCCGCCAATTGATGGCAAAAATACCAGCCCCAAAATCATCAACAGAGCAATACCAGAAGGAATTTGCAATCCTTCATATATTGCAGGAATAGCAAGGAAGACAGTACCGAAACCAAACAGCCAGAGCAGTACTGATATCCCGCTGCCGATGTTCATCAGTTTTGAGAGAAAAATGAAGAGGGCATATCCCAATCCACCCAACAGGGCCAGCATAATGCCGAGATAACTACTGGAAGTTTGTTCCGCGAAATTAAATAGGCAGTAAACACCGATAATGATGAACACAAATGATAAACATTTATTGAGTCCAATTTTTTCACCTAAAAACAGAGATGAAAGAATGAGTGTAATACCACCGGCCGCATAGACCAGAAAAGAGACTAATGGAACGGGTGCTTCTTTAAACGCCCAGGTTTCGAAAAAATACAGGCAAAAAATGCCAAAGAAGGCGAGGATGGCAAATTGCAGGCTCTTATGACGTAAAGCAAAAAATGTACGTCGTTCAGAGGGCTTAATTAAGCCATATACCAGCAGGATCAGGAAGGCAATAAAACATTTCCAGAATGCGACCTGATGGTGGCTGATCCCTGAATTCAGGCCGAAATGAGTCAGCACGCCGATAGTGCCATTAAGCGCAGCGGCAGTGAGAGCATAAAATTCAGCCCTCTGGTAAAAAGCGTTATTCATATTTTTGAATCCATCCAAATAAGAAGCAGGGCAACCGAATATTGTCCTATTTTGCTTGATTGTTGGAATAATTTAACTGCTTACAAAGTTGCTCTGTGGCCAGAATAACCCTCGGCCCTGCACGGCTAAACCAGTCATCATTGAGTGCGATGATTTTGATATTCATTTGTGGTTGCCAGAAATCTGCGATCCGTTGTTTATGCTCTTCCGTACCACCCATTACTATTACTTCCGGTTTGCGGGTAAGTACTTGCTCACGATTAACCTGTGGCCACGGAACCGGGCTGTCAGCAAAAATATTTTTGCCCCCGCATGTGGAGACAATCTCACTTTGAATAGTGTGATCAGATGACGTAAAAATAGGATTCATGCCAAACTGTAAAAATACCCGCTTAGGGGACTGGTTGGCATAATCCTGTTTTAATTGATTGAACGCCTGACGAATATCTGAAGCGGATTTCTTGGCTATATCGGGACTTGGGCTATAGTCAGCAAGACGCTCCAGCTCTGCCGCGACATCTTCTACTTTTTTCACATCAGAATAAAAAATCGGAATACCCAAAGCGGCCAGTTGTTCGAGCGGACGCTGGGGATTGCCGCCACGCCATGCCAGAATCAGGTCAGGTTTCAGTGCGATAATCCGTTCTACATTAATGCCTTGCCAATCCGCAACTTGTTCCAGTTTTTTGGCTGCTTCGGGATAATCGGAGTAAGCACTGACTGCAATAAGCTGATCGCCCAGCCCTGCTGCGTAAGCAAGCTCTGTTGTTGATGGCGCAAGGCTGATAACGCGGGAAGCGGCGGCATAAAGTGGAGCACTGAAACCATATAAAAAGCTATATAAAAAACCATATAGAAGAAATGAAAAGGCCAGCCAAATAGATCGGTGAGGGGCAATGTTCAAAAATGATTTCATTATTCATGCTCCACTTTAAATGATGATTTACTGCTTGCTGAGTTCGGACAGCATGGCGTTGACCATCCGTGTGGATTCACGGGCGGCGACAACCAAAAACTCATCAAAGCTGATATGGGATTCTTGATCGGCAACATCAGAGATGGCACGGACGACAACAAACGGGACTTTATATTGGTGGCAAACATGACCAATCGCTGCTGCTTCCATTTCAACCGCAGCGACTTTCGGGAAAGTCGCTTGAATACGTGCCAGTGGTTCTGAGCCATTGATAAAAGCATCACCGCTGCAAACCAGACCACGAATGGCATTCAGCTCAAGGGATTGGATACACTTTTCTGCCAGAGTGATTAGTTGTTTATCAGCAATAAAAGCGGGTGGACATTGTGCCATCTGTCCTGATTCATAACCAAAAGCGGTAAGGTCAGCATCGTGGTAGCGGACTTCTTCGGAAACTACGATATCCCCCACTTTCAACTTAGGGTCAAGGCCGCCTGCTGAACCTGTGTTGATCACGATATCTGGCTGGCAATGTTCAATCAACAAAGTGGTTCCAAGTGCCGCTGAGACTTTACCGATACCGGATTTCAGTAAGGCGATATCAACGCCATTCAGTTTGCCGGTATAGATTTCACAACCGCCTCGTGACAATATTTGCAGACCTTCAATCTGGTCACGCAATAGAGTCACTTCTTGTTCCATTGCACCTATTACACCTACTTTCATTGTGTCATACTCGCTTATTAATGGGCTGATTTGAGTCGGGAAGTGTATCATTGAATAGTGATTTACCGGAGATTCCTATTCTAAATAATCGTTTCATTCGGCATGGGGGGATTAATGTCTAAGATTGATTTCAAACAGAAGCTGAATTACCAGCGTAAGTTCAGCAACGCTTCTATCCACCCTGATGATGAGGAACATGTAACTCGCCAATTTGAAAGTGATCGGGGACGGATTATCAACTCAGCCGCTATTCGGCGATTGCAGCAGAAAACACAGGTATTTCCACTTGAGCGTAATGCCGCCGTGCGTAGTCGGTTGACGCATTCTCTCGAAGTTCAGCAAATAGGACGTTATATCTCAAAAACGATTATTTCGGAGCTGACAAAACAAAATTTGCTGAAAAAATATGGGCTGAGTGAGCGGTTACTTGCCTTTGAAAGCCTGATAGAAATGGCCTGCCTGATGCACGATATTGGTAATCCCCCATTCGGCCATTTTGGTGAAGCGGCGATTAAAGATTGGTTCTCCCGCCGATTAGACCCTGATTATTCACTCAAAATGAAAGATCGGAAGGATGGTTGTAACGTCGCGGCATTGCTCCTGAGCGGTGACGAAAAAAAAGACTTATTCCGTCGGCAATTGCGCAAAGACTTATGCCAGTTTGAAGGCAATGCTCAGGCTATCCGTCTGGCGCATAATCTGCTCCGGCTGAATCTCACTTATGCCCAAATAGGCTGTATCCTGAAATATACCGGCCCGGCATACAGTCTGGAAAGGAACCCTCTTGAATTCAGTTATCTCATGAAGAAACCAGGTTATTACTGGTCGGAAGATAGTTTTATTCGTGAGCTGAGAAAAGAGCTGCAAATGGGGGATTTTTGCCGCTTTCCCCTGACATACATTATGGAAGCCGCAGATGATATCTCCTATTGCATTGCGGATTTAGATGATGCTGTTGAAAAGGGCATCTTTAACGTTGATCAATTACTGGAATACCTGAAAAAAGAGTGGGATGAACAGGGGGGGCACAGGAAAGGTGATTTATTCGAAGCCACGGTAATGCAAGCCCATAAAAAAACAGCCAATAACGAAGCCCGTCGTAATATTCACGAACAGTTTTTTATGTACCTGCGGGTATTTATCACGGGGAAACTGGTTCCTTATACTGCCAGATTGTTTATTGAAAATTTGCCCGAAATTTATGCAGGAACATTTAACCACGCCTTGTTGGAAGGGAAGGGAGATGAACACCGTTTGTTGAAAACCTTGAAAAATGTTACGCGTAAACGGGTTTTCAATCATCCTGAAGTGGAAGAGCTGGAATTGCAGGGTTACCGGATTATTAACGGATTACTGGATGTATATAGCCCTTTGCTGGAGCTGTCCCGGCAAGACTTTATCGAACTGAATCAGAATAATTTCCACAAAAAATATTTTATTGAAACGCGCTTGTTGCACAAACTTTCTGCGAAGCATCGTCTGGCTTATAGCGAATCGGTAGAAGGAATTGTTGCCACTGATGAAACTGAAAAAGATATACTCGAATTTTATTATCGGGCGCGTCTGATTCAAGATTATATCAGTGGTATGACAGACCATTATGCCTACGAAGAATACCGCAAGTTTATGGTAACTAAATAAGGGGTTTGGTGGCTCTGAATATATCAGGGGCTGCCGCAATTACGTGATTAATTTCATCCATAAACTCCAGCAATTCCGGCTCAAGATCGGCCAAAGCAATATCTTGTTGAAGTTGCTTTTCGACGAATTCGCAAATCGCTTTTAGTTTTGGGACACCGTTATAGCAACAGCTACCGTGTAATTGATGAACGCAGTGCTGAAAGTGTTTGCGAGACAATTCGCCATCGTTAGATAAAGCCCGTTCAATCATGTTTTTCATCTCAGGCAAAGATTGTACCAGTATTTCCAGCATCTCTCGTGCTAATGATTCCTTGCCGGCGGTTTGTTGTAACGCTATACCCCAATCAATGACGGGTGGCTTTTTCTGCTGGCTGTGTTGATTCAGCAAGGCTTTCAGACGGTTTTCATCCAACGGCTTAGAAAGGCAGTCAATAAACGGCGCATTTTTTGCCTCACGACAAGCAAAGGCGGTGACGGCGATAATCGGTGTTTCTCTATGCTGAGGCAATTGATGGATCTGTTCAGAAGCTTGAATACCGTCCATATCAGCCATTTGAATATCCATCAAAATCAGATCCAGAGCGTGTTTTTTTGCTGTTTCCAACGCTTCCATGCCACTGCTGCACAGTAGGGTATTCTCAACTTGCTCATTTAATAGAGTGCCAATCAATTTTAAGTTTGCGGGATTGTCATCCACAGCCATTACAGTTATTGGTAAACGCGTTACTATTGAAGGAACGGGCACAAGCTTCGGTAGTGATCCGAATAAGCATTCTTCTTTTTCCAACCAGATATCAAAATAGAACACTGTGCCTTTGGCAATTTCACTGGTGAAATCAATCTCACCCTTCATCTCATTGACGAGTCTCTTGGTAATGCTCAGGCCTAGTCCCGTTCCTCCATAATGGCGGGTAATACTGGCATCTGCCTGATTGAAGGCTTGGAACAAAATCGGACGGTATTCCGGTTTTATGCCGATACCTGTGTCCGTTATGGAAAAGTCAATCTGTACAAGGTGGTGCTGTTGCTGGCGTAATTTGATATTCAGTGCCACGTAGCCTTTATCGGTAAATTTAATCGCATTGCCAATAAGATTTGTGAGTATTTGTTGCAGGCGAATGGGATCGCCAATCATCAGATTAGGCAGTTTTTCATCAATATGATGATTCAATAGCAAATTTTTCACACTGGCAGCGGGAGTAAGTAATTCAATAACTTCATTGACGGTATCGCGCAGCAGAAAAGGGACTTGATCCAGCACCAATTTATTGGATTCCAGCCGTGAGAAATCCAAAATGTCATTGATGATTTTCAGCAGGTTGTTTGCTGAACGATCAATAACATACAGATATTCCATCTGTCGGGAGGTTATGGGGGTCTTTAACATTTGGCGGGTAAAGCCAATGACACCGTTGAGTGGTGTGCGCAATTCATGGGACATATTGGCCAAAAATTCGGTTTTGATCCTGACGGCCTCTTGTGCCCGCTTTTTGGCGATGGTCAGTTCCACATTCTGGATTTCCAACTGTTCCATGGTGATTTGCAGATCAGAAGTAGCTTGATCAATATGGAGCTGCATCTCGTTTTTATACTTTGAAAGCGATTCAGCCACGGTATTGATACCATTTTGAAGCGCGGCCAATTCTCCCGGCATAGCACCTGTCACACGGCTGTTCAACTGCCCTTGTCGAATGCGATCCACGGCTTTGACCATGCAATTCAGGGGTTGGGTCACTTTGCGCACCAGAACATGAGCAAACAAGGCTGTTCCTCCCAGACACAAAATCAACAGGATAATGGCGGTGGCAATCTCTTTGTATTGCTGAAGCTGGGCGACGCGTAAATCCAAATCAATCGCGATATAACCGATGGGCTGAGTATTGCTGGAGGGATTGTCCTGCTGATTAGAAGGCTGTATTTCTGAGATAATCGGCATCTTCAGGATGATGCTATTGCCATACTCTGTCTTGGATAATGTCGTTGGGATCAGTTCATCGGGTGTGAGTCTCAGGTAATTGACATTATATTTGTTATTCGAAATATCAAATAATTTATGGTGTTCATCGAAAATCGCAATTGCCCTGACAATTTCAGAATTACGGCGGTGCAGGCTGTTTATCAATGACTTGACGCGCCTGTGATTGTCCAGATTAATGCCAACTTCGCTGGCGATAGATAGGGGTTCAATAATGCTGATCCCACTTCGGACTATCAGGATTTTCAACTCGTAATAGCGGTATGAGATAAATGATATACTCACAAGCGTTCCGACCAGTAAAACAGGAACCAATATCAGGCTCATCATACGGGTGCGTAGGCTATATTTGGTCATAGGCGTCCATTGTGGGAAAATCATAACTCAATTTTTCAACGTCAGTCAGAATCATGGTGCAATTTTACTCCCCAAATCGTCGTTCCGTAAACCGAGGCATTATCTCCGTTGCCGCAGATAACCTTGATGCTCAAGGGCAAGGCATTGCCCATCATCAGGGAAAAACTATTTTTATTTCAGGGTTATTGCCGGGTGAGCAGGCTCAGATCCAACTGACAGAGGAAAAACGTCAGTTTGCCAAAGCTAAAGTAGTGAAACGGGTATCAGACAGCCCGTATCGTGTGGCACCTCACTGTCCGCATTTTAAAGTGTGTGGCGGATGCCAGCAGCAACATATTGCCACAGAACTGCAAGCCAGTACCAAGGCCAGTGTGTTGGAACACCTTATCCGGCGGGAGACGGGTATTAATATCAGCGCGCATCCCATCATCCACAGCCCTGAATATGGTTATCGGCGCCGTGCCCGGCTCGGCCTGCAATATAACGTCAAACAACGCACTTTATTGATGGGATTTCGCCAAAATCAGACCAATGATGTAGTGAATATTAACCACTGCCCTGTCATGCGCCCTGAATTGGAACAATTATTGCTGCCTTTATCTCAATGCCTGAATAGCCTGAACGCAGTTAAGCGGTTGGGACACGTTGAGTTGGTGCTGGCGGATAACGGCCCATTAATTGTATTGCGTCATCTTGATCCCCTAAAGTATGAAGATAAGGACGCTCTGCGCACTTTTTCGGTGCAGAATAATGTAAAAGTCTATTTGGCGGGTGATGAAAAGCAGCTTGAACCATTGATAGCAGAGCAGGCTGAGCCGTGGTATCAGGTCGATGGACTGAAATTGGTGTTCAGCCCGAGGGACTTTATTCAGGTTAATGATGAAGTTAACCAACAAATGGTAGCACAGGCATTGGCGTGGCTGGATTTGCAGCCAACGGACAGAGTATTGGATCTGTTTTGTGGTATGGGGAACTTTACCCTGCCAATGGCTACTAAAGTACAGGCTGTGGTTGGTGTAGAAGGTGTTGCTGCTCTGGTTTCGAGTGGGCAATATAATGCTCAGCTTAATGAACTTAATAATGTCGATTTTTTTCATGAAAATCTGGAGTCAGATATTCACCAGCAGCCTTGGGCAGCGCTGGGATTCAATAAAGTGTTGTTAGACCCAGCCCGCGCAGGTGCCGCTGGCGTCATGTCACATATTGTAAAACTGGCTCCCGAAAAAGTGGTTTACGTTTCCTGTAACCCCACAACACTGGCGCGGGACAGCAAGGTTATGTTGGAGGCGGGTTATCAGCTTGTCAGTGTGCGGATGCTGGATATGTTCCCGCACACCGGTCATTTGGAGTCCATGGCGCTATTTATTAATTATTAGTTTTATTAGTCATTAGTCGCGTTAGTTGTGAGCTAATTGTCAGTCGTGAGCCAAGGGCTATCGAGTAGGGAGAAATTATGGTTGCGGTAAGAAGTGCGCATCTCACACCGGCAGGTGAATTTGCTGTCGATAAGTGGATCGCAAGTTTAAATATTACTAACCCACAATCCAGTGAAAAATTGGCTGAAACATGGCATTACTGTCACGAAAAAGTCCAAAATCACCCCGATGCGGAATTGCTGTTGTGGCGCGGTGTGGAAATGGTGGAAATTTTGTCCACATTGAGTATGGACAATGACAGTATGCGCGCCGCGCTACTTTTTCCCATCCTTAATTCTAAGCTGATCGATAGCGAAACAGTGACGGAGACTTTTGGTAAGTCCATTACGAATCTGGTCAATGGTGTACTGGAAATGGACGCCATTCGTCAGCTAAAAGCGACACATACTGACTCTACTTGTTCAGCACAGGTCGATAATGTTCGCCGGATGCTGTTGGCAATGGTAGAAGATTTTCGCTGTGTCATTATCAAGCTGGCAGAACGCATTGCCCATTTGCGGGAGGTAAAGGATGCCAGTGAAGATGAGAGAGTGCTGGCGGCTAAAGAGTGTTCCAATATCTATGCACCTCTCGCCAATCGTCTGGGGATTGGGCAGTTGAAATGGGAGCTGGAAGATTTTTGTTTCCGTTATCTGCATCCTGATGAATATAAAAAAATTGCCAAACTGCTGCATGAGCGCCGGATTGATCGCGAACAATATATCGAGAAATTCATTACAACTCTGCGTAAGTACATGCTGAAAGAGGGAGTCCGCGGTGAGATATATGGCCGTCCCAAGCATATTTACAGCATCTGGCGAAAAATGCAGAAGAAATCCCTCTCTTTTGATGAGCTGTTTGATGTACGTGCTGTTCGGATTGTTGTCGAACGTTTGCAAGATTGCTACGCGGCTTTGGGGATAGTACATACTCACTACCGTCATTTGCCGGATGAATTTGACGATTACGTTGCTAACCCGAAGCCGAATGGTTATCAGTCCATTCATACTGTCGTCTTGGGGCCAAATGGAAAAACCCTTGAAATCCAAATCCGAACCCGTCAGATGCATGACGATTCTGAACTTGGGGTGGCTGCCCATTGGAAATACAAAGAAGGTGCTGCGATTGGCGGTGGCAAATCTGGCAGTTATGAAAGCCGCATTGCGTGGTTGCGTAAACTGATCGCATGGCAGGAAGAAATGGCGGATACCGGCGAGATGCTGGATGAAGTGCGCAGTCAGGTATTTGATGATCGTGTTTATGTCTTTACGCCAAAAGGTGATGTAATTGACCTGCCAATCGGCTCTACGCCGTTGGATTTTGCCTACCATATCCACAGTGATGTCGGGCATCGTTGTATCGGGGCGAAAATCGGGGGACGCATTGTACCGTTCAGTTATCAGCTCCAGATGGGCGATCAGATAGAAATCATCACCCAGAAACAGCCTAACCCAAGCCGTGATTGGCTTAATCCTAACCTTGGCTATGTCACTACCAGCCGTGGTCGGGCGAAAATCCATAACTGGTTCCGTAAGCAGGATCGCGATAAGAATATTATTGCCGGTAGGCAAATGCTGGACAATGAGCTGGCGCATTTAGGGATCACGGTTAAGGAAGCTGAGAAAGAACTGATTGCCCGTTATAACGTCCATTCGTTGGAAGAAGTGCTGGCAGGCATTGGTGTTGGTGACATCCGTATCCATCAGTTGATGAATTTCCTGCAAAGTAAATTCAATAAAATCACGGCGGAAGAAGAGGATCGCGAAGCGCTTCGCAATCTGGAAAACAAATCCTATACACCGCACAATACAACCAGAGACAATGGCCGTATTGTCGTAGAAGGGGTGGGTAACTTAATGCATCACATTGCCCGTTGCTGTCAGCCTATCCCCGGTGATGAGATCATCGGGTTTATCACCCGTGGGCGCGGGATTTCCATCCATCGTTCTGATTGTGACCAACTGACAGAATTGGAAGCCAGTTCACCAGAGCGGATTGTTGATGCGGTATGGGGAGAAAGTTACTCCAGTGGCTATTCCCTTGTGGTTCGGGTGCTTGCCAATGATCGCAGCGGATTATTGCGTGATATCACAACTATCCTTGCCAATGAAAAAGTCAATGTATTGGGTGTCAGCAGCCGTAGTGATGTTAAGCAGCAGCTTGCCACCATTGATATGAACATTGAAATTTATAACTTACAAGTACTCGGGCGGGTATTGGCGAAACTTAATCAATTGCCTGATGTGATTGAAGCCAGACGTTTACACGGTAATTGATGATATGGACAACATGAAAACAGAAACTATAGAACGACTTAAGGGGATTATGGCGCAATTGCGCCATCCCCAGAATGGCTGCCCTTGGGACAAAGTGCAAACTTCTGCGACGATTGCCCCTTATACGCTGGAAGAAACGTATGAAGTGCTTGATGCGATTGAGCGCAATGACAGTAATGCCCTAAAAGAAGAGTTAGGGGATTTGCTGTTCCATATTGTATTTTATGCTCAGATGGCTCAAGAACAGCAACAGTTTGATTTCGATGATCTCTGCGAGGCAGTATGCGACAAACTGGAGCGCCGCCATCCCCATATTTTCCATCAACAAACGGGGATCAGCAGCGAAGAAGCGATAGGAAGCTGGGAACAGCGCAAAACCGCAGAAAGGGCGGAGAAAAATCAGCATTCGGTGCTGGATGATATTCCTGCCACTTTGCCGGCGTTAATGAAAGCCTATAAAATTCAGAAACGCTGTGCTTCGGTCGGTTTTGATTGGGATACCCTTGGCCCGGTACTGGGCAAAGTCTATGAAGAAATTGATGAAGTCATGGATGAAGCGAAACAGGTCGTGGTTGATGAATCCCGACTGGAGGAAGAGCTGGGGGATTTGCTGTTTTCAGTGGTCAATTTATCCCGTCATTTGGGGCATAAGCCGGAAATGGCACTACAAAAAGCCTGCCATAAATTTGAAAATCGTTTCCGCAACGTCGAAAAACTGATCCTAGACAAAGGATTGTCACTGGAAACAGCGACACTGGATGAGATGGAAGAAATGTGGCAACGAGTCAAAAAGCAGCAGTCATAAGGCAGCGATAACGGCAAATAACGAGTGAAAAGCGAAAAGGATGTCGAATGAATAGCTGAATAACCTGAGTCGGGTGAAAAAATTTCATACTAATAACTTGCTGAATTTAAATAGAAAGTAGTGCATTCGTTTTGTGGTGTTACTCATTTCGGGGCACTTTAGCCTGCTCAGATGGTTTGTAGCGCATTTAAGGTTAGGGTATACTGCTTTCCCGTCCTGTTATATTCATCATCCTTTTAAACCTAAACTTTCAGGTTCAGCATGAAAACTAATTATATTTTTGTGACCGGCGGGGTCGTATCCTCTCTGGGTAAAGGCATTGCCGCAGCCTCTTTGGCGGCTATACTCGAAGCCCGTGGACTCAATGTCACCATTATGAAACTGGACCCGTACATCAACGTCGATCCGGGTACAATGAGTCCAACCCAACACGGGGAAGTTTTCGTAACCGAAGATGGCGCTGAAACTGATCTCGATTTAGGTCATTACGAACGTTTCATCCGAACCAAAATGACACGCCGCAATAACTTCACGACTGGCCGTGTCTATTCCGAAGTTCTGCGCAAAGAACGCCGCGGCGATTATCTGGGTGCAACCATTCAGGTTATCCCTCACATTACCAATGAAATCAAAGACCGCATCATCCGTGGCGCAGAAGGTCATGACGTTGTGCTGGTGGAAATCGGCGGTACTGTTGGTGATATCGAATCTCTGCCATTCCTTGAAGCTATTCGCCAGATGGCAGTGGAAGTAGGCCGCGAAAATACCCTATTCATGCATCTGACTCTGGTGCCTTATATGGCGGCAGCGGGCGAAGTGAAAACTAAGCCGACCCAGCATTCCGTTAAGGAATTGCTGTCCATTGGTATTCAGCCAGACGTGCTGATCTGCCGTTCAGACCGCGTTATCCCTGCCAATGAGCGTGCAAAAATTGCGCTTTTCTGTAACGTCCCGGAGAAAGCGGTTATCTCTTTAAAAGATGTTGATTCCATTTATAAAATCCCAGCCCTCTTGAAATCTCAGGGCTTAGATGATTATATTTGTAAACGATTCAACCTCGAACGCCCGGAAGCTGATCTGTCCGAATGGGAACAGGTCATTTATGAGGAAGCCAATCCATCGGGCGAAGTAACCATTGGGATGGTAGGTAAATACGTTGAATTGCCAGATGCTTATAAATCAGTGATTGAAGCACTGAAACATGGCGGGCTGAAAAACCGCCTGACCGTCAACATCAAGTTGATTGATTCACAGGATGTTGAAACTCGTGGTGTTGATATTCTGAAAGGCTTGGATGCGATTCTGGTACCAGGCGGATTCGGTGGTCGTGGTATCGAAGGCAAGATCATGACTGCACGTTATGCCCGTGAAAATAAGGTTCCATATTTGGGAATTTGTCTGGGAATGCAGGTTGCCCTGATTGAGTTTTCTCGCAATGTTGCGGGATTGGCAGGTGCTAACTCGACTGAATTCGAGCCTGAATGTAAGTTACCTGTTGTTGGTCTGATCACCGAATGGCGTGATGAGAATGGCAATCTAGAATTACGTAGTGAAGAGGGTGATCTCGGTGGGACGATGCGTGTTGGTGGTCAGTTGTGCCATCTGACTGAAGGTAGTCTGGTACGTAAACTTTATGACCAGGATGACATCATTGAACGTCACCGTCATCGCTATGAAGTGAACAATTTGTTGTTGAAACGTATTGAAGATGCAGGCTTGCGTGTGGCTGGCCGTTCAATCGACAACAAACTGGTAGAAATTATTGAGAACCCCGCGCACCCGTGGTTTGTAGCGTGCCAGTTCCACCCAGAATTCACTTCAACGCCTCGCGATGGCCATCCGTTATTTGCTGGTTTTGTTGAAGCCGCAGGCAAATATCAGAAAGGCCTGTTGAAATAAGATATGGGGCAATGGGTTGGTTTTAAATCGAATGCTGTAGGTTAATGGCTTTTTGGTTTCAATCTGTTGCCCGGAATTTAACTTGTGACTTGAGGAAAACCTAATGTCCAAAATCGTTAAAGTGCTTGGCCGTGAAATTATCGACTCCCGTGGTAACCCAACTGTAGAAGCAGAAGTGCATCTGGAAGGTGGTTTTGTTGGTCTGGCTGCTGCGCCATCAGGTGCATCAACAGGTTCGCGCGAAGCGTTGGAACTGCGTGATGGCGATAAATCTCGCTTCATGGGTAAAGGTGTCTTGAAAGCTATCTCTGCGGTCAACGGTTCAATTGCACAGGCTCTGGTTGGTCAAGATGCGAAAGATCAGGCTAACATCGACAAGATCATGATTGAGCTGGATGGTACTGAAAATAAATCTAACTTCGGTGCTAACGCGATTTTGGCTGTTTCTCTCGCGAACGCCAAAGCAGCAGCAGCAGCGAAAGGTATGCCTCTGTACGAGCACATTGCCGAGCTGAACGGTACTCCGGGGAAATTCTCTATGCCTCTGCCAATGATGAATATCATCAACGGTGGTGAGCATGCTGACAACAATGTCGATATCCAAGAATTCATGATTCAGCCAGTTGGTGCAAGCTCTCTGAAAGAAGCTGTACGTATAGGTTCTGAAGTATTCCACAATCTGGCAAAAGTATTGAAAGCGAAAGGCATGAACACTGCGGTGGGTGATGAAGGTGGCTATGCGCCAAACCTGGAATCTAACGCAGCAGCGCTGGCAGCGATTAAAGAAGCAGTTGAGAAAGCAGGTTATGTGCTGGGTAAAGACATTACTCTGGCAATGGACTGCGCCGCTTCTGAATTCTATAACGAAGAAACAGGCAACTATGAACTGAAGGGCGAAGGCAAGACGTTCACTTCTCAGGAATTTACCCATTATCTGGAAGGTTTGACTAAAGAATACCCAATCGTTTCCATCGAAGATGGTCTGAATGAATCTGATTGGGAGGGTTTTGCTTACCAAACTAAAATACTGGGCGACAAAATCCAGTTGGTCGGTGACGATCTGTTTGTAACCAACACCAAGATCCTGAAAGAAGGTATCGAAAAAGGCATTGCAAACTCCATCCTGATCAAATTTAACCAGATCGGTTCTCTGACTGAAACTCTGGCAGCAATCAAGATGGCAAAAAATGCTGGTTATACTGCGGTCATCTCTCACCGCTCTGGTGAAACTGAAGATGCAACTATTGCTGACTTGGCAGTAGGTACTGCAGCAGGTCAAATTAAAACAGGTTCTATGAGCCGCTCTGACCGTGTTGCTAAATATAATCAGCTGATCCGGATTGAAGAAGCTCTGGGTAACCGTGCACCTTTCAACGGTCTGAAAGAAGTAAAAGGTCAAGCATAATTGCCAGTTTAGTCCAATAAAGTTAAATATTATTTATATTTCGGCGAAAGAGGTTAAAACCCTTTCGCCTTTTTAAAGAAAGAAAATTTTATTTAAAATAGGATTTTATGCTCAATTAAGATATAAAAAATTAACATAAAAGCAAAAATTAAGTTTATTTTTTGATCATACATTCGGTAATTAGACAAATCCCGCGTAATAGATCCCAAAATCACACAACTCGTATTTTATTCCTTGTTGATACTCCTTATTATTTCACATGTAATGTAATTCTTTAACATTTATGGCAATGATTCATCAATTATCTTTTTACATTACTGAGTAATGTTTCATTGTTTTATGGAGTCTTCATGGACGCTTCTGAATCTTTAACCCCAGCGGTTGGGCCTACCCCTTTAAATAAAAGAGGCTTAATTATACTTGCGCTGGATATCATCTTGCTTGTAGTGCTGCTTAAGTTTTTGCCTTATGGAGAGAAAGCAAACGCAGGTCTGGCATTGATGGCATTTGTTGGTGTGTTATGGCTGACTGAAGCCATTCACGTCACGATTACTGCATTGTGTATTCCAATTCTGGCCGTTGGTATGGGGTTGATGGGGACCAATGACGCGCTGAAATCTTTTGCAAACCCGATTATCTTTTTGTTTTTCAGTGGTTTTGCATTAGCAACGGCGCTACATATCCAAGGCCTGGATAGATTGATTGCTAACCGTCTGCTGATGATTGCCCGTGGACGTTTGTCTGTGGCGGTAATGCTGATATTTGGTATTACAGCACTACTTTCAATGTGGATCAGTAATACTGCAACTGCTGCAATGATGCTGCCACTGGTTCTCGGTATTCTGGCAAATCTGGATGTACGCTCTGAGCGTAATACCTTTGTGTTTGTACTGTTAGGAGTGGCATATAGTGCCAGTATTGGTGGATTGGGTACATTGGTAGGTAGCCCACCCAATGCTATCGCCGCTGCACAATTGGGCATGGATTTCATCACGTGGATGAAATACGGTGTGCCAATGGTCATTATTCTGATGCCTGTTATGGTTGGGGTGATGTACATCATGTTGCGCCCAAATCTGAACCACAAATTTGATCTGGAACTGGAACAGTTGGAATGGAAAGGTAAGCGTATTATCGCCATGATCATTTTCCTGCTGACCGTTGTGTGCTGGATTTTCAGTTCATTTATCAGCGACGCACTTGGTGGTGTGAAAGAACTGGATACAATTATTGCAGTAAGCGCGGCTATCCTGATTGGTATCACCGGTGTTTCAACGTGGTCACAGATTCAAAACAATACTGAATGGGGCGTGTTGATGCTGTTCGGTGGCGGTTTGACGTTGAGTGCTGTCTTGAAAGACTCTGGAGCCAGTGAAGTGATGGCGAATAGCATAGCGACGACTTTCGGTGCAAGCCCATGGTTTGTGATCATCGTTGCCGTTACTGCGTTTATTATCATTCTGACAGAATTTTCCAGTAATACGGCGAGTGCTGCATTGCTTGTACCTATTTTTGCCACGGTTGCAGAAGCATTGGGAATGCCAGTCATGGTCTTGACCATGATTATTGGTATTGGTGCATCCTGTGCATTTATGCTGCCTGTAGCGACACCGCCTAATGCGATTGTTTACGGCTCTGGTTATATCAAGCAAGTGGAAATGGTCAAAGTGGGCATGGTGCTGAACGTGGCATGTATTGCCATTATTTCTGTGGTTGCCTGGTTCTTCTGGGTTTAATCACTCAATAAGTAAAATCGCCATCTTTATAGGTGGCGATTAAAATTGCAGATAAATCTGTTAAATTATTTATAAATCAATTAAAGATATAATCTTCATCTTTCAGGCAGCAGTTTTATTCGTTACACTCACTCCAACTGCCATTTTTATAAATATAAAATTAACTATGCTCTTGAGAGTTTACTTCTTATTATCGCGCATAAGTTATAATTTCATTGAATATTTTCAAAAATATCTTTATAAATTTACTATCATTTATGTTGTAGGCGTTTTATTATTCATTTGAATGAGAATTATCACATGATTAAATATATTTCTATTTTCACTTTGTTAATTTTATCTTTTTCTGCCAAAAGTATAGGGGATTTTAATATCCATACACTAAAATCTGACGATAATAAGGATATTACTTATTATCTCTTTAAAAGAAACAACGGAAAATCTAAAAATTTATTAGTTCTCATTCAAGGATCTGATTGTAAGAGTGCCATACGAAACAAAAACATGATAAAAAAGTTTGGTCAGATTGTCCCTGAAAGTGATCTCTTACTGGTTGAAAAATATGGGCTTAATGAAAAATCATCGAGTCAGGATGATGTTGAAATAGAAAGTAATAATTGCCCTAAAACCTACATGTTAAATGATTCACCCAAAAAGAGAGTGTCGGACTATATTGCTGTCATTAGCCTCTTAAAGAAAAATTATAAGAAAGTTATTTTATTGGGTGGAAGTGAAGGTGCTATTATTTCCAATTTAGTGACAGCAAATTCGAATGTCAGCGATGTAACAATATCAATAAACGGTGGTGGTCGCTATTTTCGTGATGATGTCATTTACAGTGTAGAAAAAAATAATAACGAAAATGAATTAGATGGTAAGCTCAGAGATTTGAATAAATTCTTTTCTGCGGTCAAAGAAAATAAACTACCTGAAGACTTTATCACTAGTGACCACGGAACTCGTTGGTGGCAAGAGTCATTATCCATTGATAATCAATCAGTCATATCATCAATACAATCGCCTATGCTTATTATACAAAACATGAATGATATCAATGTAAATGTTAATGAATTCAACAAAATGTATCATCAGATTAATAATGAAAATATTACGTTTATGACCTATGAAAATCTTGACCATTTTTTTAAAAACAGAGAAAAAGAAGATGAATCATCAATGGTGATTGAAGACATTAAAAAGTGGTTAAATTATCATATTAAATAAGTGTGATAATTATTATTAAATCAATAAGAAATGTAAATAATATCAAAGCGGTTTTAGTTGTTCTCTATATTTGAATTAATAAATTAGTGATATTGAATCGCCATCTGTGAAGATGGCGATTTTTTTCAGTTATTCTTATTGTTAGCTTATTACTCTTCTTTTGTGCTGATATAGATATTTTTCACTTCAGTGTAAGCATCCAATATCATTTTGTGAGTTTCACGCCCAAGCCCTGATTTTTTATAACCCCCAAACGGAGTATGGGCGGGCAGCTCGTGATAGGTATTAATCCACATACGACCCGTTTTCACTGCCTTAGCAACACGCAGGGCGCGGTTAATATCCTGTGTCCATACAGCTCCCGCTAGACCATATTCGGAGTCATTGGCCATTTCGATGACTTCCTCTTCATCACTGAATGGCATAACACACAGCACAGGCCCGAAAATTTCTTCCTGCGCAACCCGCATATTATTGGTCACATTAGTGAGGATCGTTGGCTGGATAAAAAAGCCATCATCATATCCTTCGCCTGTTATGCGCTTTCCACCAGTCAGAACGGTTGCACCTTCCTGTTTTGCAAGGTCGATGTAAGCTAAAATAGTGTTCATCTGTTCTTCACTGACTTGGCTACCCATTTCAGTTTCTAACAGCATGGGATCACCCACATTGACTGATTCGAACACTGTTTTCAGTGATTTCAGGAATTCATCGTGAATATCTTTATGCAAGAACAGGCGAGCACCGGATTCACAGGCTTGCCCTTGATTGAGCAAAATCGCGTTAGCAGCATATTTAACTGCTTTTTTCATATTGGCATCAGGGAAGACGATATTGGCAGACTTACCCCCTAATTCTAGAGTGGCAGGAATAAGTTTTTTTGCCGCTGCGGCAGCAACCTTGTATCCGACTTCTGTTGATCCGGTAAAGGCTACTTTGCCAATGCCTTCATGGTCTAGGATTGCTTGGCCGACGACTGAGCCACGTCCTGTGACGATATTGACAACGCCCGCAGGCAGAACTTCATTCAGGATACGTCCCAGTTCAAGCAGAGTGATTGGAGTCAGGCTTGCGGGATTGATGATAATAGTATTACCTGCGGCAAGAGCAGGGGCAATTTTCCAGGCTGCCATTAATAATGGGAAGTTCCATGGAATAATTTGCCCGACGACCCCAATGGGTTCTCTAATCACCAGGCTAAGAGTATCTTTATCGATAATATCGGAGGCATCAGAATGTGCTCGGATCACGCCTGCAAAATAGCGGAAATGATCAATAGAGAAAGGAATATCAAAATTACGGCATAACGCTTGTGTTTTACCGCCATCCAGTGTTTCAAGAGCAATAAAGCGTTCGGCTTCAGCTTCCAGCAGATCAGCAATTTTCAGTAACAGAGATTGCCTTTCTACGGGAGAGATTTTGCTCCATTCAGGTAAGGCTTTTTGGGCAGCTTTAACGGCAAGTTCAATATCATCGGCATTACCCGCTGCATATTCTGTCAGTAATTCACCTGTTGCCGGATTATAGCTTTTCATCGTATTTTTCGAAAGGCTATCAACCCACTGACCGTTAATCAACATCTTGTAAGATTTAGCGGGTAACAGTTCTTTTGCGATATCATGTAACTTTTTCATTATATTCTCCGGGTACTTTGTTTCTTATATGCTAGGACATATATTCAAAAGTGATTATCGGATTAAGTCTTAATTTTCTAACAAAAATGAATCTAAATGTAAAAGAGGCTTATCAATAAATGAGGTTTACAAATCTTAACTTATTGTTATACCTAAATCTATTAGGAGTATAAGTTAAATTAAAAATTAGAAATATATCAACCTAGCAAATTAATAAATTTAATTCGTTAATAATGCAGAGGTAATTCAATAAATAAATAATAAAATTATAAATTAAACTGTTTATATAAGAGACGTTTTTATTAGGGAAGCGTATATAGTCATCTTCTGCTATGATTATCTTATTCGTATCAGGTGGGGGTGATCATGAAAAAATTGTTGTTAACTTGTTTACTGGGTTTTGCATTAACGGGGTGTGATAATCATCCTAAGATTGACGGTTCGAACGAAATAGCGGTAAAGACATCGATTGAAAAAATCAGAGATACTTTATCAGAAGATAAAAAACTAAAATTTGATGATTCATTGAATATTACTATGATTAACAGTATTGATTTTGATGAATTATTTCAGAATGATAAGAGCGGAAATATTCATCATAGTGATATTGAAAATTTAGAACAAAAATTCTACCGATCACTTCATGGGAAATCAGCAGATCAAATTATAGCGGAAGCTGAAGAACTCAAAGTAACGAACATTGCTACTGAATGAATTAGAAAGTTATATCCAATGGATTGCAAGTTGCAGTGCAATCAATAAAGCAGCATTTTGAAATTGATTGGGTATAAATAAGATGCCCTGATGCTATAGCATCTTACTGATTTTATTATTTTGGGGGGGTAATTTTTCTCCACATTGGCGACAAATATAGCAACTTTTTCCTCTGAGGATTTTATTGTGTTGTCTGATTGTTAGCTCATGTTGCCGACAGCGACAATAATAAGTGAATATTTGGCTGCGCACAGAATTAACAGAGAACTGATGTGTCCGATTGGCTGATACTTTAAGCACTGTTTCCATGATAAAACGCCACTCTTTCCCGTGTGGGGCTACTTGACCAAACTGATGATAAGCCAACAAATGAGCAAGTTCATGAGGGAGAACTTCATCAATGAATGCTTGCTGGTTTTCAATCAGCAAAATCGGATTCAGGCGGATCTCCCAATCTTGTAATCGGGCACAGCCCGCTATCGTGCCTCGCTGGCGGTAGGTGACGCTAGGCTCAGGAAAGGTTTTTTGAAAAAAATTACTTGCCTGTGCCAATTTTTGTCGCATGGTGCGCATAACGGCTTGCTGTAAGAAGAGGGGAACTCTGACAGGTTTCATCACGGCTGCATATTGCAGGGCAATCGCATCTAAATTTTTTGGGCTTTACCCAAAACCGTCAGCAGATATTTGTCATCCCAACCTGCCCGTTTACGGCGGGCTTTAATTCCCGCTTTGGTGGGAGCTAAACGAAGTAAATTCAGCGCGATTTTATTGAGTAAGGCCATATTAGCAGCCGCATTGCCTTCCCGCATTCGCTGTTGATCTTCATTAAAGGCAATGTCCAGACACCAATGGAGCTGCGTTTCTATTTGCCAGTGACTGCGGATCGCTGTCGCTGCCCGTTGCGCTTCAGTCGGGGGTAATGTGCTGATAAAATAACAAATTTCCCGGCTCACTCCCTCTCCGACATGGCGTTCACGGATCACCCGTATTATGCTGTGTAAACCACTCCAGGCCGTCTTTTCCGCCAACCAGTCAACAGGAACCATTTGTACTGTGCGTCGCTCAATGCGGCCATGTCCGGCATCCACTTCTTCATATTCGCTCAGGCGTGCCGGTTGGGATGAAACATAATCAAAGTAACGACTGACATCCTCATACAGGTGGGGATGATTTTCTTTCAGGCGCAGGATATAACCGGCTCCCGCTTCATCTAACTGATGAGCTATCGCTTTCTGGCAGCCCATGGCATCAATAGTCACCAGGCTTCCGGACAACACCAACCGGCGGAGTAATTCAGGGATCGCGGTGATTTCATTGGATTTGCTATCCACTTTAACTTGCCCCAGAACTAAGCGATTGGTGCAGGCAAAGGCGCTGACCAGATGAACTGCCGCCTTGCCGTTGGCTTTATCGAGTGAACGACGCAGGGTTTTGCCATCTATGGCGACGATATCTTCTTCTATTCCTTGAGCCAACGTAGATACCCAGGCGGTGAAACAGTCGGCAAAAGCCTGCGCATCAAGTGCAGCAAAGACACGACCAAAGGTATCGTGAGAGGGAATACCGTTATTGAGATCAAGGAATTGGGTAAAGAAATCCTGTTTAGATTCGCCAAATTCTTCGATTTCAACCCAACCTTCAGCACCACAAATTACAGCGCAGATGGCGATAGTTAGGATATTTTCCAAACTATGCAGCTGAGTGCGTTGAACACGGGGGTCTTCAAGTGAGGCAAAATGCTGTAACAAAGGGCTGACAGAGGACATAAGGGTTGACTTTAAAAGCAGCATAACGACATGAAACTCAATCATTGTCAATGAATTTTAGATGCGATTGCCCTGCTGCATATTGTATTTTTAATTTTTTATCTTACTTTTCAGGATTTATCTCTTATCTTTCAACTTGCTGTTTTGCAACTTAAAAGAGGATGATTATATTTCAAACTTTCATAATGAGCAGATTGATAATAACAAAGCCCGCAAGGATGAAGCGGGCTTCATTGATTAGCAAAGGATTATTTCAAACCTGCTGATGAGCGTAAAATTTCAGCTTTATCTGTTGCTTCCCACGGGAACTGCTCACGACCAAAATGACCGTATGCCGCAGTATCGCGATAGATCGGATGCAGCAGATCCAGCATCTTGATCAGGCCGTAAGGACGTAGATCAAAGAACTCACGCACTAATTGAATCAGTGTTGACGTTGGAACTTTCTCAGTACCGAATGTTTCCACCATGATAGAGGTTGGCTCTGCAACTCCGATGGCGTAAGAAACTTGGATTTCACAGCGATCAGCCAAACCTGCTGCAACGATGTTTTTGGCAACGTAACGAGCAGCATAGGCAGCAGAACGGTCAACTTTAGATGGATCTTTACCTGAGAATGCCCCACCGCCATGACGGGCCATACCACCGTAGGTATCTACGATGATTTTACGCCCAGTCAGACCACAGTCACCCATCGGGCCACCAATGACGAAACGGCCTGTTGGGTTTATGAAGTATTTGGTCATCGGAGTGAGCCATTCAGTCGGCAGTACCGGCTTGATGATTTCATCCATCACGGCTTCTTGCAGTGCTTTTTGATTGATGTCTTCGGAGTGCTGGGTAGAAAGCACGACAGCATCAATACCAACAATTTTACCGTTATCATACTGGAATGTAACCTGACTTTTCGCATCAGGACGCAACCACGGCAGGGTGCCGTTTTTACGGACTTCAGCCTGACGTTCAACCAAACGGTGTGCATATGTAATAGGTGCTGGCATTAAAACATCAGTTTCGTTAGTGGCATAACCAAACATCAAGCCCTGATCACCTGCGCCTTGCTCCAGAGGATCGGCCCGGTCAACACCTTGGTTAATATCAGGTGATTGTTTACCAATCGCGCTTATAACCGCACATGAGCTGGCATCAAAGCCCATATCAGAACTGGTATAGCCTATTTCGCGGACTGTACGACGAGTAATTTCTTCAATATCAACCCATGCACTAGTAGTGATTTCGCCACCAACCATGACCATGCCAGTTTTAACATAAGTTTCACAGGCAACACGAGCCTTGGGATCTTGTTCTAAAATCGCATCAAGGACGGCATCGGAAATTTGATCGGCAATTTTATCTGGATGTCCTTCTGAAACAGACTCAGAAGTGAAAAGATGTGTAGTCATTATATTTTATACCTTAAATATAATTTTGGTTTAAGGGCGGATGTTTTACCATCTAGATGGCTATTTTAAGGCACTCTTACTAAGGTTACCAGTCTTTTTAGTTTTAAATGTCTTTCATTATGTGACATCTTAATTTTCTTTTCTGAAAATGGGGGTGAATGCAGCCAACAAAGCTGCGATTTGAAAGGTGATGGGTATAACTATCCTTATACTATTCTTGTATGTGACTGGAATCGGGAACAGAGTCAATAAAGCCGCTGCTTAAAAGATGAAGAACATAGATAAATTTCATTTTGCAATTTGATTGGATTACAGGTATAAACTGCGCGCGTAACTGAATCAGTTTGTTCATTTCAGGTTACAGGCATTTGCAGGATATGAGCCTATGTCCTGCTTCTCAATTGAGAAACGGTTTGCGATAAGTAAACCATGTGGGGTGAATGGGGTTATGAACCATTATCTGCTGATTGTTAACGGCCAACAGCCACATTATGCCATTGATGTATCCACATCCTGTTCCTTTCTTTCAAATATGAAATCATTTCGATGTTACCCGTCGCATATAGATAAGCAGGCAATATCGAGTTGGCAATCATATTTTCACACAGTAAATATATTGTTTAGTTCCCTCTAAACGTTTCTATAATTTAAGAGAATGCTGTTCCCTGACATTTTTTAATGCGCAAGATACGCACGATAAAATAGTGCCTTGGGTTATTGACTACAGGTGAAGGCAAACCTCGACTCCATAAAGGAGACTGCCATGAAAGATAATATCGCACGCAAAATGCGGCAGACTTACAACATCGCATACTGGGGCGGCAACTATTACTATGTCAATGATCTGGGTAATGTCAGTGTTTGTCCAAATCCTGATTTACCGGAAACTCAAGTTGAACTTGCCGATCTGGTGAAGAAAGTTCAGGAAGAAAAAGAACAATTGCGTTTACCTGCACTGTTTTGTTTTCCCCAGATCTTGCAGCACCGCCTACGTTCTATCAATGCGGCGTTTAAGCGTGCCCGTGAATCTTATGGCTATAAAGGGGATTATTTTCTGGTTTATCCAATTAAGGTTAATCAGCAGCGTCGTGTTATTGAAACACTGGCAAATGCTGATGAACCCGTCGGGTTGGAAGCAGGTTCTAAGGCAGAGCTTATGGCGGTGTTGGCTCATGCTGGCATGACAGGTACTGTAATTGTCTGTAACGGCTACAAAGATCGTGAATATATTCGTCTGGCTCTGATCGGTGAAAAACTGGGACATAAAGTGTATCTGGTTATCGAGAAAATGTCTGAAATTGAGCTAGTGTTGGAAGAAGCCAAACGACTCAACGTGATCCCACGTTTAGGGGTACGGGCGCGTCTGGCATGTCAGGGTTCAGGCAAATGGCAGGCCAGCGGTGGTGAAAAATCCAAGTTTGGTCTGGCTGCGTCACAAGTATTGCAATTGATTGAAATTCTGCGCTCTGCGGGTCGGTTGGACAGCCTGCAATTGCTACATTTCCATTTGGGTTCCCAGTTGGCAAATATCCGAGACATAGCAACAGGGGTACGTGAGTCTGCCCATTTTTATGTCGAGCTGTCTAAATTGGGTGTCAATATTCAGTGTTTTGACGTTGGTGGCGGATTGGGTGTTGATTATGAAGGTACACGCTCCCAGTCAGAATGCTCAGTTAACTATGGTTTGAATGAATACGCAAATAACGTTATATGGGGTATTGGCGATGCTTGTGAAGAGCACGGACTTCCCCATCCAACGGTTATTACTGAATCCGGTCGTGCATTGACAGCTCATCATACGGTTCTGGTTTCCAATGTCATTGGGGTGGAACGTAACGAGTTCACCGAAACAACACCGCCGGCAAAAGATGCTCCACGTCCATTGACCAGTTTATGGAATACATGGCTGGAAATGCAGTCTGACGGTAGCCGCCGCTCACTGCGTGAATGGCTCCATGATAGCCAGTTTGATCTGCATGATGTTCATACCCAATATTCCCATGGCATACTGAATCTGTCAGAACGGGCATGGGCAGAAGAACTGTACTTAAATATCTGTCGCCACATTCAGCAGAATCTTGACCCAAGCAACCGTGCTCATCGTCCTATCATTGATGAATTGCAGGAACGTATGGCGGATAAACTCTACGTGAATTTCTCGTTGTTCCAGTCTATGCCCGATGCGTGGGGGATTGATCAGCTATTCCCTGTCCTGCCAATTGAAGGGCTGGATAAGCCGCTGGATCGTCGCGCTGTTCTGTTGGATATCACCTGTGATTCAGATGGTACTATTGATCATTATGTCGATGGAGATGGTGTGGCAACAACAATGCCAATGCCGGCTTATGATCCGGATAATCCGCCATTGATTGGCTTCTTTATGGTAGGCGCATATCAGGAAATTCTGGGCAATATGCACAATCTGTTTGGTGATACAGCAGCCATTGATGTTTACGTTTCAGAAAATGGTGAAGTGACTTATCAGCAGAGCGAAGAGGGTGATTCTGTTGCCAATATGCTCCAATATGTCAAATTGGAGCCGCAGGTATTGTTGACCCGCTTCCGTGATCAGGTGAAATCAACCGACTTGGATGAAGGTTTGCAAGCGCAATTCCTGCAAGAGTTTGAAAGTGGCCTTTATGGTTACACTTATTTAGAAGATATAGCCCTGATTAGTCATTGACCTTCATTAATAGTCATTCTGAGTCAAGATAGTTATTTGATTTAGAATGACTATTTTTTATATTGATGGGAAATATAGACGTATTGAGACGATGTTTACTGAACATCCTTGTTCATGTAGGTTTTTATGCTGTTCTATACCATCCCATCAACATGACATAGGAGTTGGTAATATTGATAACTTCCTCATTGCCCACGCTTGATGTTGTGCCTGATACCGTATGAGCATGGCTGCCAATATGAGTTTCGTGCTGGTGAGCACCATTTGTACTGGTATTAAATTTGTAATTATCCCAGTCTGAGCGACCAGAACCGTAACTATTCCTGGTGCTGTCATAATGTCCATAACGACTGTAGTTTGATTCTCCCCATCCACTATCATGGTAATGGTCACCGGCAATATTCGTGACTTTAGTTCCATAATCAAATGAACTGGTTGTCGCTGAGAAGGTATGGCTATGAGCGGGTATTTGTGCCGCAGTCAGAGTGATAGAATCATTTCCTCCGGTTGATAAGATATTGGAACCATCTGGAGAGGCTAATCTGATCGTTTTGTTTTCACCAATATATTTCCATGTTGTACCAGAAAATAGTTTATTTGGATCTTGATTTTGGGCAAACCATAAAACAATGCCGACAGGATATATTGTGTCAATAGTGGCGGCATTTTTTGCCTGCTCTACTGTTTCCGTTAACCCAATATTTTTTACGAATTCCATTTTATCAGGAATGTCTGCGCCATTCTGACTTTTTTCTAATCGGGTATTAACATTGTTATTTGCATTGATAGCGTTCTGATTGGCAATATTTGCTTGATCATAAGCTGTTTTTATTGCCTTGGGGGTTGCGGCATAAATTTCATTATCGCTATCCACGGCACTACTCAGGATAACAAATCCTTTTGCTGTCAGTGTTGCATCTGGATGATTTCTGCTTTTAGCATGTTCTTCAATTGATGCTTCAATATACTTACGTGTCGGTACTATCACGAATTCATCTTCTTCTGAAGCTATTATATCAGACTTATTATTTTGAGAATTCATAATTAATCCCTCATTTTATCAACAATGCACATTGCGAGTTTGGTGAAGGAAATCGAACTGAAAATTTCCTTAGTAATATAAATGTGGTATTACTTTCTGTTTGTGAATATCAATAAAATAGATTCATCAATAATTGAGATTATGTATTAGTAAAATACATTAATTATTTTATTAAACTGAGTGAGTTGCTTACTCCAACGCTAGGATGGCATAAAATGATGGGTTGAACATTATTAAAATCTATTTCTGACTGCCGGAAAAGTTTGACAAGATTAATAACAATATTTGCCAACTTTCTTTCTGTTTGTTGTGATAATTATTATCCTGGTTAAGTTTGTTGTTCATTCTTCATCTTAAAATAATTGGTCATCTTCACAGATGTTTTACCTATTTATTTGATATTTTTTTGAAATAAACTTTCTTAAAGTTCTGGTAAGAAGAAAACATGTCTAATACTATATGATTAATCTATGATAATTTGCTGAACTGAGATTCTTTGGAGACTTTTCCTTGTCTGTATAAGAGTGTGTATCCATTCGTTTCTTCAGTTTCGGGTTGATTGCTAACATTTTATTTTAAATTTAAAATGCTAGCGTATTTGGAAGATTGATCTTCTAGTGTAAATAAGCTTTGTGTCACTGGTTACTGCCAATCATTGAGTGTTGTCAATATTGGATGTTGGTAATAAGTCAGTATGGGACTTTTGAGGATATGTCATGAGTATTAGCTCCTTAGGAAACCAAGTTGATAACTCTTTGGTTTCAAATGCTTTCGGTTTCTTGCGTTTCCCATTGAATTTTCAACCTTATTCCAGTGATGCTGAATGGGTAATTACTGGAGTACCTTTCGATATGGCAACATCGGGACGTGCGGGTAGCCGCCACGGGCCAGCTGCCATTCGTCAGGTATCGACTAATCTGGCATGGGAAAGCAGCCGTTGGCCATGGAACTTTAGCTTACGTAAACGCCTGAAAGTGGTGGATTGCGGTGATCTTGTATTTAACTTCGGTGATGCCGAGGATATGAGCGATAAGTTGCAGGCACATGCTGAAAAGGTACTGGCATCGGGCAAGCGTATGCTGTCTTTTGGCGGTGATCATTTTGTCACGTTGCCATTGTTGCGTGCCCATGCGAAACATTTCGGCAAAATGGCGCTGATCCATTTTGATGCCCATACGGATACTTATCCAAATGGCAGCAAATTTGATCATGGTACGATGTTTCATTATGCACCAAATGAAGGGTTGATAGATCCTCATCATTCAGTGCAAATAGGTATCCGCACTGAACACGATACTGATAATGGTTTCACTGTACTGGATGCCGGGCAGGTCAATGATCGCGGTGTTAATGACATTGTTGAGCAGATTAAAACTGTGGTGGGTGATTTGCCGATTTACCTGACTTTCGATATTGATTGCCTTGATCCGGCATTTGCACCGGGCACAGGGACGCCAGTCATTGGAGGATTGACTTCAGATCGCGCATTGAAAATAGTACGAGCCTTACAACCGTTGAATATTGTCGGAATGGACGTGGTGGAAGTGGCTCCTGCGTATGATCAATCTGAGATCACGGCGCTGGCAGCGGCGACAATTGGATTGGAATTGCTGTATTTGCAGGCTTCTAAGAAAGATTTCTAATGCACTAATTTTGTAAATGTTTTTTTAAAGGCTCATCTAAAGGTGAGCCTTTATTTTAAAAGGCCCTCTTTTTTGCAAGCGAAATCTGTTACTCCACAATATACGTCAGCACTTGCTGTTGCGGCATGAGAACGAACTGTCCGTTAAATTGCGAGCCGTTTCGATACTTATCGGATAATGTTTGCAGCAGTTTGATGTTCATCGTGTGAGTATTGCAATCAATTGATGTAATTTCAGCCGCATGAAAATCAAAAAAGCATTTTACATGGGGATAAAGTGCTTTGAACAAGCTCTCTTTGATGGAAAAGGCAAGAGTGAATGCCTGCCCGAAGGGCAATGCACATTTCTCCAGTAATGCTGCTTCAGCATCATTGATGATGCTGGCTGAAACGTTTTCAATAATATCTGATTTAATCTCTTGTTCAATATCCACACCAATTATCTGGTAATTATCCAAAAAAGCGGCAAAGGCAATGGCACAGTTGATTGAATGGGAGATGGAGCCACAAACTTTGTCAGGCCAGATTGGGGAGCGATCTGGGGCATTTGTTACCTGAAAGTCAGGATAGTCCAGATTATTCAACACTTGTTGTGTGCAGTAGCGAGCTGCCAGATATTCTGCCCGCCGTTTATTAACTGCATTGTGTAATTTGTCCGGGAACGTGATGCTGTGTTCGCCAAATAAGGTATCCCGATAGAAAATCGGATCAAAATATGCCAGTATAATTTGAATATCAGGATGTTCTGGTAATGAACCTGTTTGCAGGACTGTGAAAAAAGGAGCTTTTTCGGCAGTAGGTTGGGTAGACGTAAAGGTGATTTTTTTCATCATTGGAATTTTATTACTGATTGTGATTATTGGGTAGCGAGCTATTCAAAAACGATTATTGCCTGATTCTGCCATATTTTAGTTTTAGTTCACTAATGTGCTGACTCTTTTTATACTCTCAGTTGTAATCATTTTTAAAAAGAGGTTAATGTGGAAATATTAGTGACAGGTGGCATGGGGTATATTGGTAGTCATACTTGTGTTCAAATGATTGAAGCAGGAATGACACCGATTATCATTGATAACCTGTGTAATGCCAATCGTGAAGTGTTGGCTCGCATTGAGGCATTAACTGGCGTGAAGCCACTGTTTTATGAAGGGGATATTCGGGATGAATCATTCCTTGATGCGATTTTCTCCCGCCATCAAATTCAGTCAGTTATTCATTTCGCTGGCTTAAAAGCGGTCGGAGAATCTGTCGCTAAACCTATCGAATATTATGACAACAATGTCAACGGTACATTGGTGTTAGTACGCAGCATGCATAAAGCGGGTGTAAAAAGTATCATTTTTAGTTCATCTGCGACAGTATATGGCGATCCGGAAGTAGTACCCATTACCGAACAGTCGATGGTAGGTAATACCACCAACCCTTATGGCACCAGTAAATATATGGTTGAGCGCTGCCTCTCTGACTTCCATCATGCAGAAAATGACTGGTCAGTCGTGTTGCTGCGTTATTTTAATCCGGTTGGCGCTCATCCGTCGGGTACAATGGGGGAAGATCCGCAGGGCATTCCCAATAATCTGATGCCTTATATCGCTCAGGTTGCGGTAGGTCGTCGGGAAAAATTGTCTGTTTATGGTAATGATTATCCGACATCTGATGGTACGGGGGTTCGTGATTATATCCACGTTATGGATTTAGCTGACGGACATATTGCTGCATTGAATGCCGTTGGCAAAAAGTCAGGTCTGCATATTTACAATTTGGGTACAGGGAAAGGCACAAGTGTATTAGAAATGGTGAACGCTTTCAGTCATGCTTGTGGCAAACTTATTCCTTATGAAATATGTCCCCGCCGTCCGGGAGATATTGCCGAATGTTGGTCAAGCCCAGAAAAGGCAGAGCGTGAATTGGGCTGGAAGGCAAATCGCACGGTAGTGGAAATGACCACCGATGCGTGGCGCTGGCAATCTCAGAATCCCAATGGTTATCAAGTGAAATAAAATGGTTATCAAGTCAAATAATAAGTACTTTTTAATCCTTTGATGGATATGGTGAAAATAGAAAGAATCCCATTATGCCAAAGATGCAATTCAATCCTGTTAATTTTCCACATAAAGGCAGGGATGGATTTGCATTTTTACGCATAAATACGGAAAGAAAATTTAACCAATAAATTTTTAAATCGCAGAAATATGAGTTAACAAAAAGGATGGTTTATAAAAATAAACCATCCTGATGAGCGTCCAAAAAAGCCAATATTATGATTTTTGGGTTTCTGCCTTATTTGCTGGTGTCGTTGTTAGGATCAGGTATGTTTTTTCGTGCTGTCTGACACGCCTTCCGCTCGCTGGGTTCACGTTCTTGAATGATTTTTGCTGTTTCATCTACGGCAGGAAGAGGAAATCCCATATCATCATAAGCGCCAAAACCAATTACACGATAGCCACTCAGCGGGCTATTCATTGGGATGCGAAACTCTTTTTTTTCTCCCGGAGCCAATGACTCAAATGAATACAATATTGGTGTATCTGGTTCGCATTTCTCTTTATAGGGCAACACGTTGATATACCCGCCTGCCACAGGTTGATCACCTTTGTTTTGCAGTGTACCGCCCACAAAGGATTTGCCATTGGCCCCCAATCCCATATGAAACAACAGATGCACTTCCCCTTTTGCCCATAATGCCGGTGTGAACAGGCTGCCTGCCACTAACATTGCACCATATGCATAACTACGCAATGTATGTCTATGCAATGTATTACCATACCACTTCATCTTTATGCTCCTATTATCAGTTGCTGATATTTCCTAACTGGGATAGGTATTGCAGTGGTTGGCAAAAAAATCAAGTTCTCTGACTTAGCCAGAACAGTAGTTATAGATTGATACAAGAATCAATATCACCGTTTTTTATGACTCTTTTGAATACATCAAAATCCAGTCTGGCAATGTAATTGATTAAATAGTGGCTGCATAATGGGCCATCGGAAATATCTATATTGGTTTGGGCGTTAAACTCCTGAATGTGCGCCAGTGATGAATATCCTAATATTTCAGGGGGTAAATGAGGAATAACATCGTCTACATAGTTGAATACATCAAAATTGCTGAAATTCCGGGTAATATGCTGGGAAAACTCACTATTCCCGGGCCTTGGGCAGGCGAATAAACAGGCTGAATGATTGGGGATGCTGGAGCCAATCTCATACATGAGATAGGATGCTATAGCGGAGCCAAGACTGTGAGCTGTTATTGTAAATCGGCCATTGATTCCTACCAATTGAGTCATTGCCTTTGCCAGATTGAGATTGCTGTAATCACCGTGAAACTCAGGATCAACAGTTATCAATTTCATTGAGTCGTAAATGCTGAAAAATCCTCTGCTTACTTCTATTGTCGGAAACTTGGCCCACGGAGAAGTGTGGTCAATCAGTCCGTCATGAATATCTTCCAGCAAAATGGTGGAGTCTGTCCCACGTATGGCAACAACATATTCATTCAGGAATTTATTTTTTTTTGCAACGTAACCGTAGCAGACATGCTCCGGTAACATCCCTTGGCGGGTCTTTACTGAGAATGAAGTATCATCGGCCGAAATATACGCTATCACTTTCCATCCGTCTTCTTTAATGCGCGGGTCGGCTGGTGGTACAGGATTATTGTAATATTGATCATTCATTTCAGCAGCATATAACACTAATGCTGCAAGGTTGGCGGCTTCCCGATATGTATACATAATCGCCTCTTTTGTTTATTCTTATTGTTAATAAATTGTTTGCATTATTTGATCTGATTGTATGTCATTTTTATGGGTTTGCTAAAATAAAGGAGACACATAGGCTGAAGAGGAAGTTATTGAGATTATGTTTTTAAATAATTTATTGAAATGACAGTGATGTGAATTTCGTCAGCCGTATTTTTCAGAAACTGAATATTATCAGATGATCAGAAAAATAATCTGTAGTTCATGTTTGATCTATCAATATTGAATTAACTAATTACTTTTTATTATATGTAGTTTTTATTTGTTCTTTCAAATCAATTGCTATGCAGCGGTATTCTCTCCCAATCTGAACGTCTTATTTGTAAATTTTACCGATTCTCAAGAGGCTAATATGGCAGCATCACGTTCGGTTCTTGAACTTATAGGGAATACTCCATTACTGGAACTCACTCATCTGGATACGGGACCATGCCAGTTATTTATTAAGTTAGAGAATCAAAATCCGGGGGGATCGATTAAAGATCGTGTTGCGCTTTCAATGATTGAGCAAGCTGAAAAACAAGGAGTGTTGAAGCCGGGAGGGACTATCATTGAAGCTACGGCGGGTAATACAGGCATTGGGTTGGCGCTGGTTGCTGCGATGAAAGGCTATAAACTGATTCTGGTCGTGCCCGATAAAATGAGCAGGGAGAAAATTTATCATCTGCGAGCACTGGGAACCGATGTTCGCCTGACACGCTCTGATGTGGGAAAAGGGCATCCAGAATATTATCAGGATTACGCGCTGCGTCTGTCGAAAGAAATGAGTGGTGCGTATTATATTGACCAATTCAACAATCCTGCCAATTCCGCCGCTCATGTCATGAGTACCGGCCCAGAAATTTGGCAACAAATGGAACAGAATGTGGATGCTGTGGTCGTTGGTGTCGGCTCCGGCGGTACTCTGGGAGGGTTAAGTCAGTATTTTAAAGAAATTTCTCCCCAGACCGAATTTGTCCTCGCCGATCCTAAAGGTTCTATTCTTGCCGATTATGTTGAGCACGGTCATTATGACGAAGCGGGTAGCTGGTTTGTCGAAGGTATCGGAGAGGATTTTGTTCCACCGCTTGGCGATTTTTCCCAAATCCATCATGCCTATCGTATTAGCGATGCAGAAGCTTTTTCCAGCGCCCGTGATTTGTTACTGACCGAAGGGATTTTGGCAGGCTCCTCTTCAGGAACTCTGCTGGCTGCCGCACTGCGCTACTGCCGGGCACAAACAACACCGAAACGTGTAGTAACGCTTGCCTGTGACAGTGGCAACAAATATCTGTCGAAAATGTTCAATGATTACTGGTTATTAGAACAAGGGTTGCATTCACAGCCACAAGAAAATGATTTGAGTGATTACATCACTTATCGTTATCGGGAAGGGGCAACAGTTTCAGTTTCACCACAAGATACTTTGCAAGTCACTTATGGTCGTATGCGTTTGTATGATATTTCACAGTTGCCAGTGATTGAAAATGACCAGGTTGTTGGAATTATTGATGAATGGGATCTCATGCACACTATTCAAGCTGACTCTCACAATTTCTCACTGCCTGTCACTCAAGCGATGACCAGTCAGATTCATACACTTAATAAAAAAGCACCATTGGATCAATTGATCGCAACCTTTGATGCAGGCCATGTCGCTTTGATTGTTGATGATAATAGTCAATTCCTTGGACTTATTACTCGTACCGATGTGCTGAACGCATGGCGTCAACAACTCAATTAATCTCTTTTCAGGAATAAATTAATGACTAAGTTTGATAGGACTAAGTTTAATAAGATTAAATTTGATACAAAAAGCGTTCACGCAGGTTATTCTCCTGACCATACGGGAGCTGTCATGCCTGCAATCTATGCCACATCCACTTATGCCCAACCTGCACCGGGGCAGCATACAGGGTATGAATATTCCCGCAGTGGAAACCCGACACGTGATGCGCTGGAAGGTGCGATTGCTGAATTAGAGAATGGAACTCGTGGTTATGCGTTTGGTTCTGGTCTTGCCGCCAGTTCAACCATTCTGGAGTTACTTGATAAAGATAGCCATATGATTGCTGTGGATGATCTCTATGGCGGAACTTACCGATTATTGGAGAAAGTACGCTGCCGCACGGCCGGCTTGCGTGTCACTTATGTCCAGGCAGGGGATACCGCCGCTCTGGAAGCCGCGATTCAGCCTGATACTAAAATGATTTGGGTAGAAACTCCGACCAATCCGTTGTTGAAATTAGCGGATTTGGCAGCCATTGCGCAGATTGCACAGCGCCATAATATTATCAGTGTTGCGGATAATACCTTTGCATCCCCTTATATCCAGCGCCCACTTGATTTGGGTTTTGATATTGTTGTTCACTCTGCAACTAAATACCTGAATGGTCATTCCGATGTAGTCGCTGGTCTGGCTGTCGTGGGCAACAATGCTGAATTGGCAGAACAGGTCGCGTTTTTGCAAAATTCCATTGGTGGCATTCTTGATCCGTTCAGTAGCTTTCTTGTCCTGCGTGGCATTCGGACATTGGCATTGCGTATGGAACGTCATATTTCCAGCGCAGAGAAAATAGCACATTGGCTGGAGCAGCAGCCGCAAATCGAGAAAGTGTACTATCCCGGCCTGGCTTCTCATCCTCAGCATGAGTTGGCAAAACGCCAGATGCGAGGCTTTGGCGGCATGATCTCTGTTGTTCTGAGAGGCGATGAAGATTATACACACCGAGTTATTAAAGAATTACAGCTATTCACACTGGCAGAAAGTTTGGGGGGCGTGGAAAGCCTTATAGGTCAGCCCTTTACTATGACTCATGCATCCATTCCACTGGAAAGACGTCTGGCATCAGGTATTACACCTCAGTTGATCCGCATTTCTGTAGGCATTGAGAATGTTGATGATTTGATTGCTGATTTAGTTCAGGCGTTTGAAAAAGCAGATTTATAATATCCAACTGATTAAAAACCAAATAAATAACCACGAGCGTAATCAAAAACAGTGTGCCAGCCGATTTTTATCAGTTGGCATTTTTTATTATTTTATTACGGATAGATTTCCTTAAAAATAAGTTCCCTCTAATATTCAGAATAAGTTAGGGTTTCTTTTATCTTAAAGTAAGGTGATGAAGTAAATTGATTATGATAAAGAATAAAGATATTTAGGGCTATAGATAAAATATTGTATTTGTCTATTTTGTTTTTTAGGGAAAGCTATTTCAATAATTGATGATATCTTATTGAGGATCAGATATATTTGAATCAACCAGATGTATATGTCTATACACTTCGTTTTTCAAATTGCAGCTTTGTTGGCTGTGCCCACTCATCTCAGCCCCGATAGCTAGACTATGCTTCTGGGGATTTGTTCCCTTATCGTCGTGCTGTGTTTTGAAATTCATGGAGTATAGATGAGCAAAGGTGTCAGAAGAGGATAATAAGTTATGGCAATTCTAGATATACTCACAATCCCAGATGAAAGGCTGAGGCAAAAATGTGTTGATGTCACTGATTTTGATAGTGTTCAAACCCTGATCGATGACATGTTGGAGACTATGTATAACACGGGCAATGGAATTGGCTTGGCGGCGCCGCAGGTTGGACGAAAAGAAGCAGTATTGATCATTGATCTCTCCCCAAACCGAGATCAGCCGATGGTTTTGGTTAATCCCAAGATTGTTGAAAAAGAGCGTCGCGTGGTGAATCAAGAGGGCTGCTTATCGATACCGGGGTATTACGCAGATGTTGAGCGTTTTGAAAAAGTGAAGGTAGAAGCATTCGACCGACACGGTAAAACGATTACGATAGAAAGCGGGGATTTTTTATCAATTGTTATGCAGCATGAAATCGATCATTTGCATGGCATTATTTTTACTGATTATTTGTCGCCATTAAAGAGACAAATGGCACTGAAAAAAGTGAAAAAATATATAATTAGCAGAAAGAATTAGCGGATAATGGTATTGAAAAGGTGTGATGATGTCATAACGAAATTGTCACATGATTAGAAATTGTGATTTTATATATTGCTGTTATTTAAATTATTAATGATAAATATGAATAATAAAGTTTAAAATTCCATTTTGAATACAATAGTGAGTTTTAAAGTTAAAAGGTATATCTGATGGAATTTGAATAATTTGATAGTCATCATATAATCAGGGGAATTATTGTGATCTTAAAAAGTGATATTACATATTACCAACTACCTAATTTTTCCATAGATTTGAACCTGATAGATACGACTGATGCTGAAACAGGTACTTATTTGATGATATTGGATGCGGAGGGGATCAGAGACGCTGAAATTTCCTCAGTTAAAATTGGCAGCAAAATGGAATATGTCAATATTCCATCAACTGCCAGCAGTAATGAGATTGCCTGTGCCTTTTATATCAAAAACAGGGGCAATCGCAGTTATCCACTGGTTGGCACTATTTATCTTAGCTACCATCCGTCATCTGGGTTTGTTGACATTACTTCAATGAAAGTCTCTCCTGAATCTCAGTTAGACCTTGCTATAGATAGAGTTAATAGTACTAAATTTGATTTTAAACTGAAAACAAAACAGAGCAATTAGTTACCCGCATCAAAGTGAGTAAGGTGGCCACTTGGTTGGCCACCGAATAAGTCCAAACGGATTATGGGTAGTTTCCAAATAACCGGGAGTTGCACCTGACTGAGTAAGTGTTCCAGCATGGTTAGATTTATGGTTATTTCTATCAAAAAACCAGATCGTTAGGGTTGGAATTTTATACTGTGCTACAAGAAAAAATGGCGAGCCAATAATGGTGCTGTAAAATTTTTCTTCAGATAAAAGCCTCTGGGCAGTGTCATTATTGGTTGACCATATTCTCCAATTGCTTCAGTCAGAACCCGGCTGTTAGCCGCTTTGGGGCGTAATTGCAATACTTCACCATGACGGGCTGTAATGCTTTCGACTTTGCCCAATACAATAAGATCCATCAGCTCTTCCCAATCGTTTCGCAGCAACTCTTCTTCTATGGCACTTGGGTTCCAAAGCAGGGGTGAACCTACACGGCGTTCAGAAAGCGGAATACTTCTTTCTCCCTCAACAGGTATCCATAAGACGCGGGATAGTTTGCGTCTGACGTGACAATTTTCCCATGTAATACCACTGTTACCCGTTAAAGGGGCGATACAGACAAAGGTTGTTTCCAATGGAGTACCTTTGCTGTCCACAGGGATCGTTTTCAATTCAATACCAATATGTTGAAAATCCTGTTCGGGCCTGCTGCCTGCATTTGCGCCTAAATAATATTCAAGTAACATACCTACCCAACCTTTATCACGCTTTAAATTAGGAGGTATAGGCAGTTTAGCGAATTCAGCCAGTTCACCCATGGATAAACCTGCCAAAGCGTGAGCCCATTCGAGTAATTGCTGTTCGTTTTCAGGTGGTATCGGGGATGTAAAGTACATGTTATTGAGTATATTTTTTTCTGGTTAAAAAATGTCCATTAGGATTATTGTAAATCATTATTAATTTATCATTACACTAATGTTTTTGATAATAGCATGATATAAAAGATCTTTTCATTTATGTTCTCAGTATTAAAAATAAGCTTGTTATGATTGTTCACCTATTCCCAGTGATAATAAACAGGATCTTACACCATGTTATCCACAGATTTATGGGATAAGTGATAAAAAGTGAGATCACTGGTTTGATTCACAGCTCTAATGAATGGCTTTTTCTACAAAAATAGTCGATTTTTGTTTAACTAAAAGGCATATCCTGTGGATAAAATCATCATTGGTTGAAATTTACTCAGTGTGAGAAAGATTGAAATTTCTGATGAATGATATGTATTGTAAAAAGGGGCGTTAAATCTATTAACATAATGAAAAATAATAGTTATTTATTTACCCTTAAGAAGGGTGATAAAACACTCAATAAAAGTATACCCGTTTTACCCCTCACTTTTTCACATACATATCCACAGAAAAAGTGAATAAAATGGTTGTTGCCAGACAAATAATGTTTATAACTTTAGTTTTTTCTGTGAATTATCCTTCCGAAAGCCTAAACCAGGCAGATTTGAAATCAAACCACCCAAAGGTATTCATTTTCCCCTCTCTCATTCTTCGTTGACGTGGGTAATGCAGAATTTCTGCCAGAGATTGCAAGGTCGTTTCGCTCTTTTTGCCTTGGTAGTGACGCCATAGCCGAATGAATGGTTGTTGTAAGCAAGTGTTCGACATAAAAGAGGAACTCTGCTGATTTTTTCATCAAATGTTGTTTTCTTATATTAAACGGATAATGAATAGGAATTAAAGTAGTTCAGAAGAGCGAACTTCTCTTTCTGACTCCCGATTTTTTTAATAATGGTATTTTGCCAGCCAGTAAGTTGTCTTACTGGCCTTTTTAATGGGTGTATTATACAGAGAAGGGAGGCTACGTTAGCGAAGAAAAAGTGGCGTGTTTCTACATTTTCTCTGCAATCAAATTTGCAATGATATCGCCCATTTCATCGGTACCAATGGTTTTGTCATTACCCGCTAAATCTGCGGTGCGATAATTCTGTTCCAAAGCCTGATTGATAGCTTGTTCAATGACATCTGCGGCATCATTACGCCCAAAACTATAACGCAGCAAAAGTGCCAGAGATAAAATTTGGGCTATCGGGTTAGCAATATTTTTACCCGCAATATCAGGCGCTGATCCACCTGCTGGCTCATATAAGCCGAAGCCTTTTTCATTCAGGCTGGCAGAGGGCAGCATTCCCATTGAACCCGTGATCATGGCGCATTCATCGGATAAAATATCGCCAAATATATTGGAGCATAGCAAGACATCAAACTGTGCCGGATCTTTGATCAATTGCATGGTAGCGTTATCAATATACATATGATTGATCTCAACATCGGGATAATTTTTAGCGATTTCACTGACGACTTCACGCCATAACACAGAACTTTGCAGAACATTCGCTTTATCAATTGACGTGATTTTATGGCGGCGTTTGCGAGCAGATTCAAACGCAATGCGTGCGATTCGCTCTATTTCAAAACGATGGTAGATCTCAGTGTCAAAAGCGCGCTCATATTTTCCTTCGCCTTCACGTCCTTTGGGTTGACCGAAGTAAATGCCGCCAGTCAATTCTCGGACGCATAAAATATCAAAGCCTTTTGCGGCGATATCCTGACGAAGCGGGCAAAATGATTCTAACCCAGTGTATAAACGCGCCGGACGTAAGTTACTGAACAATTTAAAATGTTTGCGTAATGGCAATAATGCACCACGTTCAGGTTGTTTTGAGGGCGGTAAATGTTCCCATTTCGGGCCTCCCACAGAACCAAACAGGATGGAATCAGATTTTTCACAACCATCGATAGTTTCTTGAGGTAAGGGAGTGCCATGGCGATCAATGGCGATCCCTCCTACATCATATTCACTGGTTGTAATGCGAATATTGAAGCGATGGCGGATTGCATCCAACACCTTATAGGCTTGCTTCATGACTTCGGGGCCAATGCCATCACCGGGCAAAACAGCAATATGATAGTGATTTGTATCTTGCTTGTTTGACATAACATTATTTGAAATAGATTGGCTTGAAGACATGATTATGCAGTTTCCTTAGAGTTGTCTTGAGTATCGTTAGAGTTGTTATTTTGAGTATTACACTGAGATATACGCAGCTTCTCTTTTTCTACTTGTTCTGCCTGCCAGATGCTGTTCAAGACGTGGATCATGGCTCTGGCTGAAGATTCAATGATATCTGTTTCCAGCCCCATTCCGTGGAAGCGACGCCCAAAACATTCCACGATAATATCAACTTGACCGAGGGCATCTTTCCCATGCCCCTTGCCGGATAATTGGTAGGAGATTAATTTAAACGGATAACCCGTAATGCGGCCGATGGCCTGATAAATAGCATCAACAGTACCGTTACCCGTAGAGGCTTCAGATTTGACTTTATCACCGCAGGCCAGGCGTACGGTTGCCGTAGGTACGACATTGGTTCCGGACTGGATGCTGAAATAATCCAGTCGGTAATGTTCATGTGTTTGCTGTTGTTGATTGATGAACACCAATGCTTCCAAATCGTAATCAAACACTTGTCCTTTTTTGTCTGCCAATTTTAAGAACGCTTGATACAAGGAATCCAGATCATAATCATTTTCCAGATAGCCCATTTCTGACATGCGGTGTTTCACTGCCGCTCGTCCAGAACGTGAGGTCAGATTTAATTGAGTATCTTTCAGTCCGATGGATTCTGGTGTCATGATCTCATAAGTTTCACGATTTTTCAGAACACCATCCTGATGGATGCCAGAAGAGTGGGCAAACGCATTACTACCAACAACGGCTTTATGGGCAGGGATAGGGGTATTGCAAATTTGGCTAACCAATTGGCTGGTACGGTAGATTTCTTGATGGTTAATATTGGTATGAACTCCTAACATTTGCTGGCGTGTTTTGATCGTCATGATCACCTCTTCCAGCGAACAGTTACCGGCGCGTTCCCCCAACCCATTGATCGTGCCTTCTATCTGTCGGGCACCAGCCTGAACTGCGGTAATTGAGTTAGCCGCGGACATGCCCAAATCATCATGGCAATGAACAGAAATAATCGCTTTATCAATATTGGGTACACGCTCAAATAAGGTACGGATAATCCCGCCGAATTGATAAGGCGTGGTGTAACCCACGGTGTCGGGAATATTGACTGTGGTTGCACCTGCCTTGATTGCCTGTTCAACAATTCTGCATAAGTTGTCGATATTTGTGCGACCAGCATCTTCACAGGAAAATTCGACGTCATCAGTGTAATTACGTGCCCGTTTGATGGAGCGAACTGCCATTTCAACAACATCATCAAAAGTTCTTTTTAATTTATGTTCAACATGCAGACTGGAGGTAGCCAATACCATGTGCAGACGAAAGGCTTCGGCGACTTTCAAGGCTTCGGCGGCGACATCAATATCATTGTCAACACAACGGGATAAGGCACAGATACGGCTATTTTTAATTTCACGTGCGATTGTTTGAACGGATTGAAAATCTCCCGGAGAAGAAACAGGAAAACCAGCTTCAATAATATCGACTCCCAACCTTTCCAACGCATAAGCGATTTGAAGTTTCTCTTTTACACTCAGGCTGGCTTGTAATGCCTGTTCTCCATCACGCAATGTGGTATCGAAGATGATAACTTGCTGGCTCATGTTGTTGTGCTCCTGTCAAATAGGTTAAGCGATGATGTTTTGTTTTTTCAGGCGCCGAGCAGGTAAAAAAAACCCGCGCGGTGCGCGGGTTTTTTGCTTTCTGATGGAGGTTAACTTAACTTTGTTTTTCACCTACCAGCACACCGCGCACATTAAAGGCGATTAGTAGTAGGCTGAGTAGGCGAATTAAGTGAATCATGTAAGCTAACCTTTATGAATTTGTTAATTGACTTTTAATTATCAGTGCATTTTTTATAGATACTTTATTTTAAAAATAATGTCAAGCTATATGAGTAGAGATTTAGTGTGAATCCTGTTCGTTGTTGATTCCTAATTGGGTATATTTTGGGCTTGGTGACTATTTTTTACATTTTTAGCGATGTTTTTATCTATTTTTCATATCTATATATGGAGTAAAATCCGGCTCTGATGGATACTAAATGTAGTATCTGTTGTTTTGTACAGTCGTTTTTATGTGATTTTTATGCGATTGCTGTTTTAATCTGATCGCTTTTAAACCTAGAGTTTAAATCAATTGATTAAATATGATTGTCTAAATGCAGATACGAGGTTCTAAGGAACAAGGATAAGATGAATGTTCACCATAGTGTGTCTAGATTAAGAAATCATAACTATATAGAATATTAATAAGTCGTATATCAATATATTGGAAAAGCGAATTTCTGATTAATACTTCAGAGCATTTTCCCAATAGGTAATATTAATAGAAAGTTCTAATAAATAGTTGTAATACAGTAATTTTATTATGAATTTTTTTCTGACACTCATTTTGTCATTATTGACTGAACGTTTTGAACGTAAGTTGTTAATGTAAGATGAGTTATTTCTATTCATATATAACGCATTGATATTCATGCTTCTAAAAATATTACGAATACGTAAATAATAAAACATTGGTTATACATATTTATTTTTTTGTACAAGGATGAATCTCAATTTAATTTACAAGAATTGAGGTAATTGATCTTATTAATTGGCAGGACTGTTTTTGATGTCAAAATGTTGCGTTTTCGAACGGTCAATCTGCCATTATTTAATGAGATCACTGCTATAAGTTTAGTGGAGTGAAATAATGACTGAATACAATTTAGTAACTACAGGAAGAAAAGAATCATGCGATGTTCAACTGCGTAGTGTTGATCTTAATTTGCTTACTGTTTTTGATGCTGTAATGCAGATGCAGAATATCACGCGCGCAGCTCAAGTGTTGGGAATGTCACAGCCGGCTGTCAGTAATGCTGTGGCACGTTTGAAGACGATGTTTGATGATGAATTATTTGTCCGTTATGGTCGGGGCATTCAGCCAACTGCTAGAGCAAAACAGCTTTTCGGGCCACTCAGACAGGCACTTCAAATTGTTCATAATGAATTGCCCGGGGTAGGATTTGATCCCAATAACAGTACAAGGGTGTTTAATCTTTCTATTTGTAGCCCTCTTGATATTCGCTTGGCTGCTCAAATCGTCGGGAAAATTAAAAAACATTCTTCAAATATCGAAGTTGTCATTAGAACACAAATTAGTGATGATATAGAGAAACAATTAAAATATCAGGAAATAGAATTCGTTCTCAGTTATACCCAATTAGAACAGTCTGATTTCAATAATTATCCGTTGTTTAATGATGAATTGGTTCTGGCAGTTTCTAAACATCACCCAAGAATTGGGAAGCTAATTACTCAGCAACAATTGTTGGAAGAAAGACATGCCATTGTTGCATTGGATAATGTAGCTTCATTCAGTAAACCTTACTATGAAGGTAATGAATTATTGCGTTCTGTTTCTTATCAAGGAACGGACTTAAATAGTGTATTGAATATTGTCTCTCAGACTTATTTAGTGGCTATCGTGCCAAAATGGATGGTTGAACATTATTCTGAACAGTTAAATATTTGTTCGGTTCCTTTACCTAATGGTCAAATTTCTCGTCCTTGTTATTTGATTTGGCATAGCTCAACAGATCGGGATAAAGGTCATCAGTGGATGAAATCGCTCCTGAGCCATCTTGGTGAACGAGAATAAAATAAAACACGCTAGAGCCTATCCCAAGATGTTGTCGGGGTAGGGCTCTTGGCCAACATTTTCTTTGGTGGAATATATCTGTCCTCTTCCAACTTGCTCCTTTATCGCAATATTTATCTCTGATTATCCATACTTGTTCGGTAAATTCTGTAAATATTTTCCTCTTCTGAGGGAGAAGATATTGAAAATACGCTTTCCCCTTTTACTGGGAATGGGTAGACTGCGCAAAAATAGCTAACATCTGTAAGCTGAAAAGTAGGCGGTATGCTTGCTGAATATGCTGAACTGAAATATTTATACAGGAATATATTGTGATAACAGATTCTCTGCATTCCTATCATTTGGTTAATCGATTGCAGCAGCAAGCCAATGAATATCCGGAAAAAATTGCTTTTCAGCAATGGTCTCCATCGAAACAACTTGAAATGAGTTGGCGGGAGGTCAAACATGCCACTGAAGCTATAGCAAAAGCATTATTATTTCTGGATGTGGAAGTACAGGGAAAAGTCGGTATATTTGCGAATAATTGTATGGCGTGGTCATTGAGTGATTTAGCCATCCTCCAGCTTCGGGCTGTGACAGTTCCGCTTTACTCAACCAGTACCCGAGAACAGGCAGCATTCATTCTTAATGATGCGGAAGCACGTGTACTATTTATTGGTGGGCAAGAGCAATATGATATCGCAGTGACACTGATAGAACTGTGTCCCAAACTCACTCATCTTATTGTTATGGATGAATTTGTGGATTTGAAAGCGTGTCCGCAGGCACAGTATTTATCTACCTTTATAGCCAATGATCATGCACAATTTCAGCCAGAGCTTGAGCGCCGTATTAAAGATCAAAACCTCAATGATCTTTTCACTTTGATCTATACCTCCGGTACAACGGGAGAGCCAAAGGGAGTGATGCTGGACTATCACAATATTGCCGCACAACTTTACCTGCATGACCAAAGATTGACATTAACCAAACAGGATGTGTCACTCTGTTTTCTGCCTTTATCTCATATCTTTGAACGTGCATGGAGTTACTACGTCATGCACACTGGTGCCCTGAATGTCTATTTGACTGACACAAATTTTGTGCGTGAGGCGATGACTGATGTGCGTCCAACGGTCATGTGCTCCGTTCCCCGTTTTTATGAAAAAGTGTACAGCGCTATCTCGGCGAAAGTCTCCCGAGCACCTTTTATAAGCAGGATGATTTTCAATTGGGCTTTGAAACGGGGAGAAAGCCGCTGGATGCGTCAGCAGCAGAATAAAAAAGGGTGTCCATTCACTCGTTGTAGTTACCAATTAGCTGACAGACTGGTGTTGAAAAAACTGCGTAATTTGTTGGGCGGACGAATACGTTTTCTGCCTGTGGCGGGTGCTCGCCTCGACGATGAAATTGCCCGTTTCTTTCTGTCCCTTGGACTTAACATTAAATATGGCTATGGCATGACCGAAACCTGCGCCACCGTGTCTTGCTGGGAAGAAAAATCTTATTTTTTAGGCTCAATTGGCACCCCATTACCCGGTGTTGATGTCCGTATCAGTACCGGAGGAGAAATTCAGGTACGCGGCCCTATTGTGATGAAAGGCTATTTCAATCGTCCCGAAGAGACTGTTCATACTTTTACTGAAGATGGCTGGTTGCGTACAGGCGATGCCGGCGGATTAGATGAGGACGGCAATCTGTTTATCACTGAACGTCTGAAAGATTTAATGAAGACATCAACAGGTAAATATATCGCCCCACAAATGATTGAAGGAATGTTGGGACAAGATCGCTTTATTGAGCATATTGCAGTTATTGCCGATGCCCGACAATTTGTTTCCGCGCTGATTGTCCCCAGCTATGAAACGCTGGAAGAGTACGCAAAATCTATTCATCTCCATTATCGGGATCGGCTGGAATTATTACGTAATCATCAAATTATTGAACTGTTTGAAAAGCGTTTGAAGGAAAAACAGAAAAATATCGCTAAGTTCCATCAAGTTAAACGGTTCATTCTTTTGCCAGAAGCTTTTTCTATGGAGAAAGGGGAATTAACGCCGACATTGAAATTACGTCGCAAGGTTATCTCACAACGTTATCAGCGCGAAATTGAGTCTATGTATCGGAGTTGAAGACAGATAAAAAAACCGGCTTTCCATTAAAAAAATGTTTTCAGTATGTGAATTCATGTTTGCTAAGGTTTGTATCTAACGTTATGTTAGTTGACTTAACGTTATAGGATAGCGTTAGAAACTCATATAAATAGAAATGGAATAAGTAAGGCTACTTTTAGTAATAACTTTATGAAATTCCGACAATTAACTTGCAAACAGAGCCTGGAGGCAAACTCAATGGAGATGTTGTCAGGAGCCGAAATGGTCGTCAGATCGTTAATCGATCAGGGTGTCGAACATGTGTTCGGTTATCCGGGCGGGGCGGTCTTGGATATCTACGATGCCCTGCATACGGTTGGAGGAATCGAGCATATTCTGGTTCGCCATGAACAGGGTGCTGTCCATATGGCGGATGGGTATACTCGTTCTACGGGAAAAGTCGGGGTTGTTTTGGTAACATCCGGGCCAGGAGCAACAAATGCCATCACGGGAATCGCAACGGCATACATGGATTCAATTCCCATGGTGGTTCTGTCTGGTCAGGTTGCCAGTTCCCTGATAGGCAATGATGCTTTTCAGGAATGCGATATGGTGGGAATTTCCCGCCCGATTGTAAAACACAGTTTTCTGGTGAAAAAAGCAGAAGATATCCCAAGCACAATTAAAAAAGCTTTCTATCTGGCTGCGACTGGCCGACCCGGGCCTGTTGTTATCGACTTTCCCAAAGATACCGTCAATCCTGCATTGAAATTCCCGTATGTGTACCCTGAAAAAATCAAAATGCGCTCTTACAATCCCACTGTACAGGGGCATAAAAGACAGATTAAGCGTGTATTGAAAACCTTGTTGGATGCGAAGAAACCCGTGATTTATGTGGGGGGAGGTGCCATCAATTCGGAATGTTCAGCGGAATTGATGAAGCTGGCTGAGCGTTTTCATATTCCCGTCGTTAGTTCATTAATGGGATTGGGGGCATTTCCTGCAACTCATCGGCAAAATCTGGGAATGTTGGGAATGCACGGTACTTTTGAAGCGAATAAAGCCATGCACAATTCCGATGTGATTTTTGCGGTGGGAGTACGTTTCGATGATCGTACAACTAATAATCTGGACAAATATTGCCCAGAGGCCACTGTGTTACACATTGATATCGACCCGACTTCAATTTCGAAAACGGTGAGGGCGGATATCCCTATCGTCGGGGATGCCAAACAGGTACTCGGCCAAATGTTGGAGTTACTGGATTCCACAGAAGATACCCAGGATCCGGATGCTCTGAAAGATTGGTGGCTTTCCATCGATCAGTGGCGTACCCGCAAGTGTCTTGATTATGATCGCACTACTGCGAAGATCAAACCGCAAGCTGTAATTCAAACGCTTTACCGCCTAACTGACGGGAAAGCTTATATCGCGTCAGATGTTGGTCAGCACCAGATGTTTGCAGCCCTGCATTATCCATTTGACAAACCGAGACAGTGGATCAATTCCGGTGGTTTGGGAACCATGGGATTTGGCCTGCCTGCCGCGCTCGGTGTGAAGTTGGCAAAACCTGATGCGACAGTGGTATGTGTGACTGGTGATGGCAGTATCCAGATGAATATTCAGGAATTGTCCACCGCTTTGCAATATGGCCTGCCTGTTTTGGTGCTGAACCTGAATAACCGTTTCTTGGGAATGGTAAAACAGTGGCAGGATATCATATATGCGGGTCGTCATTCTCAATCTTATATGGAATCTTTGCCGGATTTCGTCAAATTGGCGGAAGCTTACGGTCATATTGGCATTGCTATCCAAACTTACGACGAGTTAGAAACGAAACTGGCCGAAGCACTGACTGAAGTCACGGCAAACCAGCGTCTGGTCTTTGTGGATGTGACCGTTGATGAAACAGAGCACGTTTATCCAATGCAAATCCGTGGAGGAGCGATGGATGAAATGTGGTTAAGCAAAACAGAGAGGACCTGATCATGCGCCGGATTTTGTCTGTATTACTTGAAAACGAATCGGGAGCATTATCCCGCGTGATTGGTTTGTTTTCTCAGCGGGGTTATAATATCGAAAGTCTGACAGTCGCGCCGACTGAAGACCCAACATTGTCACGTATGACGATCCAGACCAAAGGTGATGCTAAGGTACTGGAACAAATTGAGAAGCAACTGCATAAATTGGTGGATGTGCTGCGAGTTAATGAATTAACGGCAGGGCCTCATGTTGAGCGTGAAATTATGCTGGTGAAGCTACAAGCCAGCGGATATGGTCGGGAAGAAGTTAAGCGCAGTACGGACATTTTTCGCGGGCAGATTGTTGATGTCACATCAATGCTATATACCGTCCAATTAGTTGGCACGAGTGAGAAATTGGATGCATTCCTTGATTCGGTGAGGGATGTGGCTGAAATTGTCGAAGTTGCGCGTTCAGGTATTGTTGGTGTCTCCCGTGGAGATAAAATTATGCGATGAAAAATCGTAATCTGCGGGTTAAAATACAGATATTTACTGAGCCCTACTGTAAAGTAGGGCTTTTTCATCATCTTACTGAGGGGTTAATGTGAAACTGGATGAGATCGCCCGCTTAGCAGGTGTTTCACGTACTACGGCCAGTTATGTTATAAATGGCAAAGCCAAGCAGTATCGGGTCAGTGATAAAACAGTAGAAAAAGTGATGGTGGTGGTCAGAGAGCACAATTATCATCCTAATGCTGTAGCAGCTGGTCTTAGGGCAGGGCGCACCCGTTCAATTGGTTTAGTCATACCCGATTTGGAAAATACGAGTTACACTCGGATTGCCAATTATCTTGAACGTCAGGCGCGCCAGCGTGGATATCAGCTCTTGATTGCATGTTCTGAAGACCAATCTGATAATGAAATGCGCTGCGTTGAGCACCTTCTGCAACGTCAGGTTGATGCTATTATTGTTTCCACGGCCTTGCCCCCTGAACATCCTTTCTACCAGCGCTGGGCAAACCGTTCATTGCCTATCATCGCGCTTGATCGTGCATTGGACAGTGAGCATTTTATCAGTGTTGTTGGGGATGATCTTGAAGATGCAAAAATGCTGGCACAGGAATTGCGACAATTTCCGGCAGAATCTGTACTTTATTTGGGGGCATTGCCTGAATTATCAGTCAGTTTTTTGCGTGAACAGGGTTTTCGTGAATCATGGCAGCATGACCCACGTGAAGTAAATTATTTGTATGCGAATAGTTATGAGCGTGAAGCGGCGGCTGAAGCCTTTGCTTCATGGCTGGAAACCAACCCGGTTCCTCAGGCGATGTATACTACTTCGTTTGCGTTGCTTCAGGGAGTCATGGATACCATTCTCAAGCGCAGCGGTCGCTTACCGAGCCAGTTGGTTATTGCTACATTTGGTGATCATGAGCTGCTCGATTTTCTTGAATGTCCGGTCTTGTCTGTGGCACAGCGTCATCGTGACGTGGCTGAGCGTGCCCTTGAATTGGTATTGGCCAGTTTGGATGAAAAACAACGCCCAACGCCAGGAATAACCAGAATGCGCCGTCATTTATGCCGTCGTGGTAAGTTGAGCCGTAAAGCCTGATTGAGTACCCTCATTGAAGATGAGGGTGCTATTTGCTCTGTCTAAATCACTAAAATACATGTGTTGATGTAATTTTGAGACTATTCTGACTAAAATTTTCCTAAATAGAGTATAGTGACCACTATAACTGATAACACATTATTAAAATTAACAAAGTGAAAAATTGCTCACTAAATACCATGCCATTTATGTGGTTTACTTTTTATTTTAGTATTTCTCATTATTCGTTTGATATTTAATGGCTTTTAATCCTATTGTAAGTATTAAGTTTCATATTATTATTATTTTTAATGTTATTATTATCTAAATATATCTCTGTTATTGATAGATTTTATGCGGTTAACAATTGATCATTGATGAGATGTGACTTGCATATATTAATTTAAGTGGTAATTTTTTGTTCTAAGCTCACAGTCTAAGAAGGCTTTCTCCAAGCTTATTAAATTATTCAAAATTATCATGGTGTTATACATTCTTAATATAGTTATAACCGAAAAATCCTTCTTTTTCTCTCCTGAATCTTTCTGTAAATCTAGCTAAAGCGCACCGGCTCTGGCTTGACAAGGTTTTCATACCATCCGTAAACTCTTAATAGTGGTGATTTGTGGGATAATGTGGAGATTTCGGCCATCAAGGGGTAACCTGAGTATGTTTCGTGGAGCAACGCTGGTTAATCTCGATAGTAAAGGGCGGCTCACTGTACCTGCCCGATATAGAGAAACGCTGAATGAGGAGTCTGTAGGTCAAATGGTTTGTACCATTGATCTCCATCAGCCGTGCTTGTTGCTTTATACATTACCCAAATGGGAAATCATCGAAGAAAAATTATCTCGCTTATCCAGCATGAATCCAACCGAACGTCGTGTTCAACGTTTGTTATTGGGACATGCCAGTGAATGTCAAATGGACAATGCAGGGCGTCTTTTATTAGCTAATACATTGCGTCAGCATGCAAGGCTAACAAAAGAAGTCATGCTGGTTGGGCAATTTAATAAATTTGAATTGTGGGATGAGCAAGTTTGGTATCAGCAAATACAAAGTGATATTGCGGCTGAGCAATCCACACAAGAACCTTTATCTGCAAGGCTACAGGATTTATCACTATAAACATGGCAAATAGTCATTTTAAGCATACCAGTGTATTACTGGATGAAGCTGTCAATGGACTGAATATTCAAGAAGATGGAATTTATATAGATGGAACATTCGGGCGGGGGGGACATTCTCGTCTGATTTTATCTAAATTGGGACCAAATGGGCGTTTAATGGCGATTGATCGTGACCCACAAGCCATTGAAGCTTCAAAGACCATTACAGACGAACGCTTTTCTATCACACACGGGCCATTTTCTGAATTGGCAACTTATGTGGAAAACGCAGGTTTGGTTGGAAAAATTAATGGCGTATTGTTGGATTTAGGGGTTTCTTCCCCACAACTGGATGATCCTGAGCGCGGCTTTTCATTTATGCGTGATGGGCCATTGGATATGCGAATGGACCCTACACGCGGGCTGTCTGCCTCAGAGTGGCTGATGAAAGCGGAAGCAGAAGACATCGCTTGGGTGCTGAAAACATTTGGTGAAGAACGTTTTGCCAAGCGTATTGCAAAGGCTATCGTGACACGCAATCAGGAACAACCGATTACGCGAACACGGGAACTGGCAGAACTTATCGCTCAGGCAAGCCCTTTTAAGGAAAAGCACAAACATCCGGCAACACGCAGCTTTCAGGCTATTAGGATTTACATAAACAGTGAACTGGAAGAGATTGAACGTGCATTGGATGGTGCATTGCGCGTTCTGGCACCACGGGGGCGATTATCTGTCATCAGTTTCCACTCGTTGGAAGATCGCATGGTGAAGCGTTTTATCCGGCAAAACAGTCAAGGACCACAGGTTCCAGTCGGTTTGCCTCTCACTGATGCACAATTAAAAGCGCTGGGAGGACGAAGCTTGAAATCGATTGGCAAAATGAAGCCTTCAGAGGATGAAGTGGCTGCAAATCCAAGAGCGCGAAGCTCGGTTTTGCGGTTTGCTGAAAAGGCGGGTGAATAATGGTTGGTGAACGTCATGGCCTAGTCGGGGTTATTAGCAAAGATTTACTTCGTAATGCCAAGCTCCCACTAGTTTTACTGGTGTCTGTTGTAGTTTCAGCCATTGGTGTTGTGACGGTCGCACATGAAACCCGTTTATTGACTGCGGAAAAGGAGCGTCAGGTAATTCAGCTTGATGCTCAGGATATTGAATGGCGTAACCTGCTCCTTGAAGAGAATGCTCTGGGTGATCACAGTCGGGTTGAAAGAATTGCAACTCAAAATTTGCAGATGCAACACGTTGATCCAGAAAAAGAAAATATTGTGATTACTCATTGAGTCCAGTTGACAACCAAAAGGTAGGCGATGAAAGCTGCACGCTCTTTAAAGTCGAAAAAGCAAGAAGATAAAGCAAGTTTTGTAAGCTGGCGTTTTGCCTTGCTGTGTGGGGGCATTGGGTTTGCTTTAATCGGGCTTTTGATTCGTGTTGCTTATTTGCAGATCATCAATCCAGATCGTTTGGTAAAAGAAGGCGACTCGCGTTCTTTGCGAGTCCAATCTATTCCTACCGCCCGGGGCATGATAAACGATCGCAATGGGCGTCCACTGGCTGTTAGTGTACCCGTTGATGCTATCTGGGCAGATCCCAAAGAGGTGTTTGAAAAAGGCGGAATTACAGACGATTCCCGCTGGAAGGCACTGGCTGATGCACTTTCTATTCCTTTGGAACAATTAACCCGAAAAATCAGTGACTATCCCAATGGGCGCTTTGTTTATCTTGCCCGACAAGTTAACCCCTCCATCGGTGATTATATTCAGAAATTGAAATTATCCGGTATCTATTTGCGTCAGGAATCTCGCCGTTATTATCCGGCAGGTCAGGTTACGGCGCATATTATTGGGGTAACTAACATTGACGGGAAGGGAATTGAGGGGATTGAAAAAAGCTTTGATAGCTGGCTGACAGGTATGCCGGGAAGCCGGACTGTTCGTAAAGATCGTACGGGGCGGGTGATTGAAGATATTGCATCTACAGATAGCAGGGCGGCTCATGATCTGATGCTTAGCATTGACGAACGCCTTCAGACTTTGGTCTATCGTGAGCTGACTAAGGCTGTTGCATTGAACAAAGCTGAATCAGGTACGGCCGTGCTGGTTGATGTTAATACGGGTGAAGTATTGGCGATGGCAAACAGCCCTTCTTATAACCCGAATAATTTAGCCGGAACACCGAAAGATGCGATGCGTAATCGCGCTATCACCGATACTTTTGAGCCGGGCTCCACGATCAAACCTCTCGTGGTGATGAGTGCACTGAATAGTGGAATTGTCAAAGAAAATACGGTGTTGGATACCAGACCCTATCGATTAACGTATGGTTCTAGAGGGCATGAAATCAAAGACGTTGCCCCGCGTCCTGAGTTAACCATTACCGGAATTTTACAGAAGTCGAGTAACGTTGGTGTCTCCAAGCTGGCGTTAGCGATGCCTGCCTCAGAGGTCGTAGATACTTATTTACGCTTTGGGATGGGAAAACCGACCAATCTGGGGCTGGTCGGAGAAAGTAGTGGCTTATTTCCAATAAATAAACAACGGTGGTCTGATCTTGATAGGGCCACCTTTTCTTTCGGCTATGGGCTAATGGTAACTCCGTTACAGTTAGCGCGTGTCTATGCAACGATAGGTAGCTTGGGCGTTTATCGCCCATTGTCAATTACCAAAGTTGATCCTCCTGTACCGGGAATCCGGGTATTTCCTGAGCACATTATGCGAACAGTAGTGCACATGATGGAAAGCGTCGCATTACCAGGCGGCGGCGGTGTACGGGCGGCAATAAAAGGCTATCGCATTGCAATTAAAACCGGTACGGCAAGAAAAGTCGGGCCGGATGGCAAATATCTAAATAATAAACATATTTCTTATACTGCGGGGGTTGCACCTGCGAGTAATCCACGGTTTTCACTGGTTGTGATTATTAATGAACCACAAGCAGGTAAATATTATGGCGGTGCGGTTGCAGCGCCTATCTTCGGCTCCATCATGAGTAGTGTGCTGCGTACGATGAATGTTGAACCAGATGCATTGCCTGTAGGTGATAAAAACGAATTTGTGATTAATAAATAAAGAGGATAAAAGTGGCAGATCGTAATTTACGCGATTTACTGGCTCCATGGGGTGTTGATACACCGGGGCTTCCGCTGCGCGAAATGACATTAGACAGCCGTAAGGTGGCTGCCGGAGATCTGTTTGTTGCCGTTCAGGGGCATCAGACAGATGGTCGAAAATATATTCCTCAAGCCATCGCTCAAGGTGTTGCTGCGGTGATTGCAGAAGCGAAAGGAAAAACGGATAACGGCACGATACAGAAAATGCATGGTGTGCCTGTTATCTATTTGAATGATTTAAATAATAAATTGTCAAAACTGGCTGGTGAATTTTATCAACATCCTGGTAATAAACTAAAATTGGTGGGTGTTACCGGAACCAACGGGAAAACGACAACAACACAATTGCTGGCGCAATGGAGCCAGGGGCTTGGAGAAACCAGCGCTGTGATGGGGACGGTGGGAAATGGCCTGCTGGGCATGGTTGTGCCAAGCGAAAATACCACCGGTTCTGCTGTTGATATTCAGCTTGATTTACAGCAACTCGTTAATCAAAAGGCAACTTTTGCCGCGATGGAAGTTTCTTCACATGGACTGATTCAGGGAAGGGTGGCTGCATTGCCATTTCAAGCTGCCATTTTCACTAATTTAAGCCGAGATCACCTTGATTATCATGGTGATATGGAGAATTACGAAAATGCTAAATGGATGCTGTTTAGCCGCTATGATGCGAAACAGAAAATCATCAATGCTGATGATGGGGTAGGGCAGAAGTGGTTGTCTCGCTTACCTGAGGCTGTTGCCGTTACGATGGAAAACCGTTTGCCAGAAAATTGGCTTGGGCGTTGGTTATCAGCCGAAGAGGTGAATTATCACGACAAAGGCGCATCCATTGCGTTTAGCTCAAGTTGGGGAAATGGAACGCTGAGTAGTCCTTTAATGGGCGCATTCAATGTCAGTAATTTGTTATTGGCACTGGCTACTTTGCTGTCATTGGAATATCCCTTGGACAAATTACTGGCAACCGCATCTTGTCTGGAACCCGTTTGTGGTCGCATGGAAGTTTTTACTGCTGCGGGTCGCCCTATTGTTGTTGTCGATTACGCCCATACACCGGATGCTTTGGAAAAAGCATTGTCTGCGGCTCGGCTGCACTGTAAAGGGCAACTCTGGTGCGTATTTGGTTGTGGCGGTGATCGTGACAAAGGCAAGCGCCCGCTGATGGGAGGGGTTGCAGAACAGGGGGCGGATCGTGTGGTTGTTACTGATGACAATCCCCGCAGTGAGGAACCACAGGCAATTGTAGCGGATATTCTGGCTGGATTTATCGATCCGGGACGGGCGATGGCAATTTATGGGCGTGTTGAGGCTGTTACCAGTGCCATTATGCAGGCAACCGAAGACGATGTTGTTCTGGTTGCAGGTAAAGGCCATGAAGATTACCAACTGATCGGCAATCGCCGTTTGGATTACTCAGATCGCCTGACCGTATCTCGTTTGCTGGGGGTAATCGCATGATCCCACTGACACTCCAGCAACTGGCACAATTAACTGATGGCACTTTACACCACGTAACTGAACAGCAATCTGCAGTTCTCCGAATTAATACAGTAGAAACTGATAGCCGCAAAATCGTAAGTGGGGGTTTGTTTATTGCCTTAAAAGGCGAAAAGTTTGATGCCCATGATTTCGCTGCCGATGTAGTTAAGCAGGACGCAGGGGCCTTATTAGTCAGCCGTCGTCTTGATATTGGCTGCCCGCAGGTGGTGGTGAAAGACACTCGTCTGGCGATGGGAAAACTGGCGGGTTGGGTTCGTCAGCAAAGTAAGGCACGAGTTGTGGCTTTGACTGGATCATCAGGAAAAACATCCGTAAAAGAGATGACGGCGGCTATTCTGCGTCAATGCGGTAATACGCTTTATACCTCTGGTAACTTCAATAATGATATTGGCGTGCCGTTGACGCTGTTCAGACTCACTGACGACCACCAATTTGCCGTCATTGAGCTAGGTGCCAACCATATTGGTGAGATTGCTTATACCACTGAAATGACTCGTCCTGAAAGTGCGTTGGTCAATAATCTGTTTTCTGCTCATCTTGAGGGATTCGGTTCTCTTTCTGGCGTTGCAAAAGCAAAAGGCGAGATTTTTGAAGGCCTTGCTCCAGGCGGGACAGCCATAATCAATCTGGAGAGTAATGATTGGGATAATTGGCAGCACAGCATCAATAAACAGCGGAGAGTGTGGTGTTTCTCCGTTGCCCCTACAGCTGACGCTGATTTTTACGCGACAGAAATTTCGGAACAACCACTGGCAACGCATTTTTGTCTCCATACCTCAGTCGGGAATATCAACCTGATACTGCCATTGCCGGGAAGGCATAATATTGCCAATGCGCTGGCTGCCAGTGCTCTGGCAATTTCTGTTGGTGCATCGCTGGAGGATATTCGTGCCGGGTTATCGGAGCTTAAGGCTGTTTCGGGGCGTTTATTCCCCATCCATCTTGCAGCGGGAAAAGTGGTGCTGGATGACACCTATAACGCCAATACAGGCTCCATGATTGCCGCTGCGAATGTGTTATCACAGATGCCCGGTTACCGCGTCATGGTTGTTGGCGATATGGGAGAGCTTGGGGAGCAGGCAATTGAATGTCACCGTGAGGTGGGAGAAGCGGTGGCCTCGACAGATATCGATAAGGTATTTAGCGTCGGTACTCTCAGCTCCCATATTAGCGCCTCAAGTGGTCGAGGGCAGCATTTCGCAAGCAAGGCTGAATTAATTGCAACGTTGCTCTCTTTACTGGAACAACACGAAATGATTTCAATACTAATCAAAGGTTCACGCAGTACCGCAATGGAAGAGGTAGTGAACACACTGAAGGAGAACTTCCAATGTTAGTTTGGCTAGCCGAGTATCTGGTTCAGTATCATACCGGTTTTAACGTCTTTTCCTATCTGACGTTCAGAGCTATCGTCGGCTTGCTTACAGCACTGTTTATCGCATTGTGGATGGGGCCAACCTTGATTTCTTATCTGCAAAAATTGCAGATAGGCCAGGTTGTACGTGACAACGGCCCAGAATCCCACTTCAGCAAGCGTGGAACGCCAACGATGGGCGGGTTGCTGATCCTGTTTTCCATTACCATTTCTATTTTGTTGTGGGCGCGTCTGGATAACCCATATGTTTGGTGCGTACTGGTGGTGTTGGTAGGTTACGGCATTGTGGGGTTTGTAGACGACTATCGGAAAGTTGTTCGCAAAGATACCAAGGGGCTGATTGCCCGCTGGAAGTATTTCTGGCAATCCGTATTGGCGTTGGGTGTGGCGTTTGTAATGTACAGCATTGGCAAAGGTACTCCAGCGACACAATTGGTCGTGCCGTTCTTCAAAGAAGTCATGCCACAACTCGGGTTGCTTTACATTTTGCTGGCCTATTTCGTGATAGTGGGAACCAGTAATGCAGTGAATTTGACCGATGGTCTGGATGGTCTGGCTATCATGCCTACTGTCTTGGTCGCAGCGGGTTTTGCATTAGTGGCATGGGCAACAGGCAACGTAAATTTTGCCAGCTATTTGCATATTCCTTACCTGAATCATGCGGGTGAGTTGGTAATTGTCTGTACTGCAATTGTTGGTGCTGGATTGGGCTTCTTATGGTTCAACACCTATCCAGCCCAAGTCTTCATGGGTGATGTTGGTTCATTGGCTCTTGGCGGTGCGTTAGGAACCATCGCAGTTTTGCTGCGTCAGGAATTCCTGCTGGTCATCATGGGCGGAGTGTTTGTGGTAGAAACATTGTCTGTCATTTTGCAGGTTGGATCGTTCAAACTGCGTGGACAACGGATTTTCCGCATGGCACCTATTCACCATCATTATGAATTGAAAGGCTGGCCGGAACCACGTGTTATTGTGCGCTTTTGGATTATTTCTTTGATGCTGGTACTGATTGGTCTGGCAACGCTGAAGGTACGTTAATCATGGCTGAGTTATTCATGACTAAATACGGGGATAAAAAAATCGTTATCGTCGGGTTGGGCCTTACGGGCCTTTCCTGCGTTGATTTTTTCATCACACGTGGTGTGATTCCGCGCGTGATGGACACCCGTATAGTACCACCGGGCAGCGATAGGCTGCCTGATGACGTTGAGTGTCACACTGGAAGTTTAAATGCCCAATGGCTGATGAATGCTGATTTAATTGTTATCAGCCCGGGGATTGCGTTGGCAACCCCTGAATTACAAGCAGCGGCGGATGCTGGTATTGAAATTATCGGTGATATTGAGCTGTTTTGTCGTATGGCAACGGCACCGATTGTTGCCATAACGGGTTCAAACGGTAAAAGCACCGTGACCATGTTAGTGGGTGCGATGGCAAAAGAAGCCGGATGGCAGGTTGGTGTGGGAGGAAATATCGGGGTTCCTGCACTGGAATTACTGAAAAAACCTTGCCAATTGTATGTATTGGAGCTTTCCAGTTTTCAGCTCGAAACCACTTACAGTCTCAAAGCTGCAGCTGCAACTGTGCTGAATGTGACTGAAGACCATATGGTTCGTTACCCTAAAGGGATATCACAATACCGTGCGGCGAAACTGCGTATCTATGATCAAGCAAAAGTATGCGTAGTGAATGCGCTGGATGAACTGACCTGGCCGATAGAAAGCAAGAGTAGCGGCTATATCAGCTTTGGTGTGGATAGCGGTGATTATCAGCTTGATAGTGAGCATCAACAATTGGTGGTCAATCAATGTCCCGTTCTGGTAACCCGTGAAATGCAGTTGGCCGGGCAACATAATTATGCTAACGGGCTGGCGGCATTGGCACTGGCAGATGCTGTAGGTATTCCTCGTGAAGCCAGTATTCAGGCATTGCGTGCATTTTCAGGGCTGGAACACCGTTTTCAGGTCGTCCATATGAGAAATGGCGTTCGCTGGGTTAATGACTCCAAGGCAACCAATGTCGGTAGCACACAAGCCGCTCTCAGTGGATTGAAAGTAGAAGGTACGCTCTATCTTTTAGTCGGTGGAGATGGAAAAGCGGCTGATTTTGCTCCGCTTAAGCCCTACATATCGGCGAATAATATTCGTCTTTACTGTTTCGGCCGTGATGGGAGGCAGCTGGCGCAACTGCGTCCTGAAATCGCAACACTGACAGAAACGATGGAGCAGGCAATGAGAGAAATCGCATCCAGGCTGGTCGCTGGCGATATGGTACTGCTGTCTCCCGCCTGTGCGAGTTTTGATCAATTCAGTGGGTTCGAACATCGTGGCCATGAATTTGCCCGTTTGGCAGAGGAGCTAGGCTGATGACCATTCCAGGCTTCGGTAAATTTAAAAATTGGCTGGCGGGAAATGTGGAAGCCGATACCACAGATATCGTCATGTATGATCGTACCCTGGTCTGGATGATATTGGGGTTGACTGTGATCGGTTTTATCATGGTGACATCAGCCTCAATGCCTGTTGGTCAACGTCTTGCTAAAGATCCGTTTATCTTTGCACAACGTGATGCGATTTACTTGGGGCTGTGCTTTTTCTTGTCTTTGATCACACTACGCATTCCAATGGCGTTCTGGCAGCGTTACAGCTATGTCATGTTGTTCGGCACAATCATGATGTTAGTTGTGGTGCTCTTTGTCGGTAGCTCAGTTAATGGCGCATCACGTTGGGTAGCGATAGGCCCATTGCGTATTCAGCCTGCTGAATTATCGAAATTATCGTTTTTTTGTTACCTTTCCAGCTATCTGGTCAGAAAAGTAGAGGAAGTGAGAAACAATTTCTGGGGATTCTGCAAGCCGATGGGGGTCATGATTGCATTGGCTATTTTACTGCTGGCTCAGCCTGATTTGGGAACCGTGATTGTATTGTTTGTCACAACACTGACATTGCTGTTTCTGGCGGGTGCGAAGTTGTGGCAATTCCTTGCCATCATTGGTTGCGGAATATTTGCCGTTTGCGTACTGATTATCGCTGAGCCTTACCGTATACGCAGGGTGACCTCTTTTCTGAATCCGTGGGAGGATCCGTTCGGTAGCGGTTATCAGTTAACTCAGTCATTAATGGCATTCGGTCGCGGAGATTTCTTCGGGCAAGGCTTGGGAAATTCAGTTCAGAAATTGGAGTATCTGCCTGAAGCGCATACTGATTTTATTTTCTCAATTATTGCTGAGGAATTAGGTTATTTCGGTGTGGTTTTAGTGTTGGCAATGGTATTCTTCGTCGCTTTCCGCGCAATGATGATTGGTCACTGGGCATTACAGCTTGATCAACGGTTTTCTGGTTTTCTGGCTTGTGCAATCGGTATCTGGTTCAGCTTTCAGGCATTCATCAATGTAGGGGCAGCGGCGGGTATATTGCCAACAAAAGGTCTGACTTTGCCTCTGGTGAGTTACGGTGGTTCGAGTCTGATTGTGATGTCAACGGCTATCGTGTTGTTATTGCGAATTGATTATGAAGTACGTCTGGCGAAAGCACAGGCGTTCGTAAGGAGCCCTAAATGAGTGGCAAAAACCGGCGATTAATGGTGATGGCAGGTGGTACGGGCGGTCATGTGTTTCCGGGACTGGCGGTTGCCCATCATTTAAAAGAGCAGGGGTGGGAAATCCGCTGGTTGGGAACCCCTGATCGCATGGAAGCCGATTTAGTGCCGAAACATGGTATTGATATCGAATTTATTCAAATTTCAGGATTGAGGGGCAAAGGAATCAAAGCATTGCTGGCCGCTCCTATAAGAATTTTTAAGGCAATCCGGCAGGCAAAAGCCATTATGCAACGTTATCAGCCGGATGTTGTACTGGGAATGGGCGGATATGTTTCTGGGCCGGGTGGAATAGCCGCATGGTTATGTGGCATTCCTGTTGTATTACATGAACAAAATGGTATTGCGGGGCTGACCAATCGCTGGTTGGCTAAAATCGCAAAAACGGTTTTACAGGCCTTTCCGGGCGCATTTCCTAATGCACCGGTTGTCGGCAACCCTGTACGGGAAGATGTACTGGCTCTACCCGTACCTGAGCAGCGTTTGACCGGACGTGAAGGCCCTGTGCGGGTTCTGGTTGTCGGGGGAAGTCAGGGTGCAAGGATTTTGAACCAAATCATGCCAGAGGTAGCAGCTCGTTTGGGGAATAAAATCACACTATGGCATCAGGCCGGAAAAGGTGCTCAGGAAGAAACACAGAAAAAATATGAAAATTCAGTTAAATCTGAATTCAAAGTGACTGAATTTATTGATGATATGGCGCAGGCTTATGCGTGGGCAGATATTGTGGTGTGCCGTTCTGGCGCTCTGACGGTCAGCGAAATTTCTGCTGCGGGTTTACCCGCGATCTTTGTTCCATTTCAACATAAAGATCGCCAGCAGTATTGGAATGCTTTGCCATTGGAAAAAGTGGGAGCCGCGAAGATACTCGAGCAGCCCACATTTACGGCAGATGCCGTAGCAGAATTGTTAATGCAGTGGCAACGCCCGCAATTACTGGAGATGGCAGAAAAGTCACGCTCAGTCGCCATTATCAATGCAACTGAGCGTGTGGCAGCAGCGCTGATTGATGCTGTTGAAAATCATTCAAGCCGTTCTAGTTCTAAATAGCGTTCTAGTAAGTAGAAAGTAGAACGGTGACGTAAACATAACGAGTGAAGATTAAACGTGAATACACAACAGTTGGCGAAATTAAGAGCTTCAGTGCCTGAGATGAGAAAAGTCAGGCATATCCACTTTGTCGGCATTGGTGGTGCTGGCATGGGTGGCATCGCCGAGGTGTTGGCTAATGAAGGTTATCAGATAAGCGGTTCTGATCTGGCACCCAACCCAGTCACACAACAGCTGATTGCACTGGGTGCAAACATTTATTTTAATCACCGTCCGGAAAATGTACGGGGTGCCAGTGTTGTGGTTGCATCCACTGCCATTCCTGCGGATAACCCTGAGATTATGGCGGCTCGTGAAGCCCGCATTCCGGTAATCCGCCGCGCAGAAATGCTGGCAGAGCTGATGCGTTACCGCCACGGTATTGCTATCGCGGGAACACATGGAAAAACCACGACAACCGCAATGATTGCGGGCATCTATGCACAGGCGGGTCTTGATCCGACATTTGTCAATGGCGGTTTGGTAAAAGCGGCGGGTACACATGCACGTTTAGGCAGCAGCCGTTACCTGATAGCGGAAGCAGATGAAAGCGACGCTTCATTCCTGCATTTGCAGCCTATGATGGCGGTTGTCACCAATATTGAAGCTGATCACCTGGACACCTATCAGGGAAATTTCGAAAATCTGAAACAGACGTTCGTTAATTTTCTGCATAACCTGCCGTTTTATGGTCGTGCAGTGATGTGCATTGATGATCCTGTCGTGAAGGAATTGATTCCCCGTATTGGGCGTTATATTACGACTTACGGCTTCAGTGAAGAAGCGGATGTCCGTATTACCCATTATGAACAGAAAGGCGCTCAGGGATTTTTCACTATCAGCCGTAACGACCTGCCAGACCTGCATGTAGTGTTAAATGCCCCGGGACGCCACAACGCATTGAATGCGACGGCAGCGGTAGCAGTAGCAACAGAAGAAGGCATTAATGATGCCGCAATTCTGACAGCGCTGGCAGAGTTTCAGGGAACGGGACGCCGATTTGATTTTCTGGGGGAATTTGCCCTCAAACATATCAATAACAAAGAAGGTGGCGTGATGTTGGTTGATGATTATGGCCATCACCCAACCGAAGTTGATGCCACGATCAAAGCTGCGCGGGCTGGCTGGACGGATAAACGTATTGTGATGGTATTTCAGCCACATCGTTATACGAGAACCCGTGATTTATATGATGATTTCGCTAATGTTTTAAGTCAGGTAGATGTTCTATTGATGCTGGATGTATATGCCGCAGGTGAAACCCCGATCCCAGGGGCAGATAGTCGTTCTTTATGCCGGACTATCCGTAGCCGTGGGAAATTGGAACCAATTTTTGTGTCAGATTCAGAGCAAATTTCACCCATACTGTCACGGGTGATGGAAAACAATGACTTAGTTTTGGTTCAGGGTGCCGGTAATATCGGTAAAATAGCGCGCAATCTGGCTGAAACAAAATTGCAGCCATCTTTTAATGAGGGAGAGCATCATGGTTGATAAAGTCGCAGTTTTGTTGGGCGGAACGTCTGCTGAACGTGAAGTTTCACTGCAATCAGGGCAGTCAGTTTTGGCTGGGCTGAAAGAAGCGGGCATTAATGCTTATTCAGTCGATACAAAAGACTTTGATGTGACTAAACTCAAAGAAGAGGGGTTCAGTAAAGTTTTTATCGCTTTGCATGGCCGTGGTGGTGAAGATGGTATTCTGCAAGGTTTACTGGAGTTTTTACAGCTTCCTTACACAGGCAGTGGTGTGATGGCATCAGCTTTGTCAATGGACAAATTGCGTACAAAACAGCTATGGCAGGGAGCAAAACTGCCCATTTCTTCTTATGTTGCGATTAATTTTCAAAAATTTAAACAACTTAGTGATCTTCAACTCAAAGATTATGTCCGAGAATTAGGTCTACCGTTAATGGTCAAACCAAATCTGGAAGGTTCCAGTGTGGGCATGACCAAAGTGAATGACTATTCCGAGCTGCGTGATGCATTAGAACTGGCATTCAAATATGACAGCAATATATTGATTGAGGAATGGTTGTTTGGCCCTGAATATACCGTGGGTTTTTTGGGTGATGAAGCTCTTCCTTCTATCCGGATTCAGGCTCCCGATGTGTTTTATGACTATGATGCGAAATATATTTCCAACGAAACACAATACTTTTGTCCAAGTGGCTTGAGTGTCGAAAAAGAGCAGGAGTTGATAGATATCGCATCAAGGGCATATAAAGCGCTGGGATGCAGTGGCTGGGGACGCGTTGATATCATGGATGATGGCAAGGGTAATTTCTATCTGTTAGAGGCAAATACCTCTCCGGGCATGACCAGTCATAGTTTGGTACCAATTGCTGCGCGTCAGGCCGGACTCAGTTTTTCCCAACTTGTAGCGAGAATTTTGGAATTGGCTGATTGATATGTCACAGGCAGCCCGGAATATCCGGGAGCGGGAGATCGAAGCTCAGGGGATACGCCCCAGTAATGGTTATCATCTGATAGGGATTATCTTCTTCCTGATGGTAATCGGCACCATCATATGGGGGGGCTGGATGACACTGGACTGGATGAAAGACTCTAGTCGATTACCGCTTTCAAAACTGGTGTTAACCGGTGAACGCCATTACACCACGAATGATGATGTCAGGCAGGCTATTTTGTCTCTGGGAACCCCAGGAACATTTATGACACAGGATGTCAATGTCATTCAGGAAAATATTGAACAACTGTCATGGATTCGGCAAGTGACTGTGCGTAAACAATGGCCTGATGAACTGAAAATACATCTGGTAGAATACGTGCCTTATGCGCGCTGGAATGATACGCAAATGCTGGATGCAGAAGGTCGGGTGTTTAGTTTGCCCATGGAACGCAGTATGAATGGGCAATACCCGATGCTGTATGGTCCTGAAAGCAAAGAAAAAGATGTATTGGAAGGATATAGCACAATGACAGCTTTTCTTTCAACGCATCAAATAAAATTGAAAGCGGTGATCATGACAGCGCGTAATTCCTGGCAATTGATACTGGATAACGATATCCGGTTAGAGTTAGGAAATCGAGATAATATGGAGCGAATAAAACGTTTTATTGAACTTTATCCTGTGTTGTTGAAAAACACGGAAAAACGCGTGGCTTATATCGATTTACGTTATGACAGCGGTGCTGCGGTTGGTTGGGCTCCTTTATTAACTGATGCGCCAGTTTCAATGAACGGGCAAGAAAACAAACAGTGACTGGTAATAATACAGAGACAGGCAGAATAACGATGATCAAATCAACGGACAGAAAATTGGTAGTTGGTCTTGAAATCGGGACAGCAAAAGTATCTGCCCTGGTTGGTGAAATTCTGCCCGATGGTATGGTTAATATTATCGGAGTAGGAAGTTGCCCATCCCGTGGCATGGATAAAGGCGGTGTCAACGATCTTGAATCGGTTGTTAAGTACGTCCAACGTGCAATAGATCAGGCTGAACTGATGGCAGATTGCCAGATCTCGTCAGTCTATTTGGCGCTTTCCGGTAAGCATATTAGTTGTCAGAACGAAATTGGTATGGTGCCGATTTCGGAAGAAGAAGTGACACAAGATGATGTGGACAGTGTTGTCCATACAGCCAAATCGGTTCGTGTTCGTGATGAGCACCGTATTTTGCATGTAATCCCACAGGAATACGCGATCGACTATCAGGAAGGGATTAAAAATCCAGTTGGGCTTTCTGGTGTGCGCATGCAGGCGAAAGTTCACTTGATTACCTGTCATAACGATATGGCAAAAAATATTGTAAAAGCTGTTGAACGTTGTGGGCTGAAAGTTGACCAACTTATTTTTGCCGGACTGGCAGCAAGTTATGCTGTATTAACGGAAGACGAAAAAGAACTTGGGGTATGTGTTGTTGATATCGGCGGTGGAACGATGGATATCGCTGTATATACCGGCGGTGCATTGCGTCATACCAAGGTTATTCCTTATGCAGGAAATGTTGTTACCAGTGATATCGCTTATGCGTTTGGTACCCCCCCAAGTGATGCTGAAACCATCAAGGTTCGTCATGGATGCGCATTGGGTTCAATAGTGAGCAAAGATGAGAGCGTGGAAGTCCCAAGTGTGGGAGGACGGCCTCCCCGTAGCTTGCAGCGTCAGACGCTGGCGGAAGTAATAGAACCCCGTTATACCGAACTGCTGAATTTAGTGAATGATGAAATTTTGCGATTGCAGGAACAGTTGCGTCAGCAGGGAGTAAAGCACCACTTGGCAGCAGGGATTGTCCTGACAGGGGGAGGTGCCCAGATTGATGGATTGGCCGATTGTGCCCAGCGGGTATTCCATACCCAAGTTCGTATTGGTCGTCCTCTGAACATCACTGGGCTGACAGATTATGTGCAGGAGCCTTGCTACTCAACAGCAGTTGGGCTTCTGCATTATGGCAAAGAATCCCACCTTGGCGGAGATTCTGATGCCGATAAAAGAACGTCAGTGAGCGGCTGGTTTAATAAAATCAGCAACTGGCTGAAAAAAGAATTTTGATTTTTTATACAGAGGCTAAGACAATGTCGCCTGCCTCGATATAAAGGCACAAAACGGAGAGAAATTATGTTTGAACCACTGGAATTAACCAATGACGCGGTGATTAAGGTCATCGGCGTCGGCGGCGGCGGCGGTAATGCTGTTGAGCACATGGTGCGTGAACGCATTGAAGGAGTAGACTTCTTTGCGATTAACACGGATGCTCAGGCACTACGTAAGACAGCTGTTGGTCAGACTATCCAGATTGGCAACGGCATTACGAAAGGATTGGGCGCTGGTGCAAACCCTGAAGTTGGCCGTACTGCCGCGGAAGAAGATCGCGAATCATTGCGTACCGCATTGGAAGGGGCTGACATGGTATTCATCGCTGCGGGTATGGGTGGTGGTACAGGAACAGGTGCAGCGCCCGTTGTAGCTGAAATTGCCAAAGAACTTGGCATTCTGACCGTGGCTGTCGTGACTAAGCCATTTAACTTCGAAGGCAAAAAGCGTATGGCCTTCGCGGAACAAGGAATCACTGAACTGTCCAAACATGTGGACTCATTGATTACTATTCCAAATGACAAATTGTTGAAAGTTTTGGGGCGCGGAATTTCCCTGCTGGATGCGTTTGGTGCGGCAAATGATGTTCTGAAAGGAGCGGTTCAGGGTATTGCTGAGCTGATCACTCGTCCGGGGCTGATGAACGTTGACTTCGCTGACGTTCGTACCGTGATGTCTGAAATGGGTTATGCCATGATGGGTTCAGGTATTGCACAAGGTGAAGATCGTGCGGAAGAAGCTGCAGAAATGGCTATCTCCAGCCCACTGTTGGAAGATATCGACCTATCTGGTGCGCGTGGTGTTCTGGTTAACATCACCGCGGGCTTTGACCTGCGTCTGGACGAATTTGAAACAGTTGGTAACACAATCCGTGCATTTGCTTCTGATAATGCAACCGTGGTTATCGGTACATCATTGGATCCGGACATGAACGATGAACTGCGTGTTACTGTTGTTGCAACGGGTATAGGGATGGACAAGCGTCCGGAAATTACTCTGGTGACCAATAACAAAGCTCCTCAGACAAACACAATGGATCGCCGTTACCAGCAGATGCCCGGCGGAATCTCTTCATTGTCTGATGAGAGCAAACCAGCAGCAAAAGTAGTTAATGACCAAAATACACATACAAGCAAAGAGCCTGATTATCTTGATATTCCAGCATTTTTGCGTAAGCAGGCTGACTAATAGCTAAAAAATTGGTTTCTCCGCTTTTTGTGCTAAAATATCCCGGCAATCATACTTTATAATGGTTGGCGGGATAAGTAACACTGCGAGATATAAACGATGATCAAACAAAGGACATTAAAACGTATTGTTCAAGCGACTGGCGTTGGTTTACACACCGGTAAGAAAGTCACGCTGACAATGCGTCCAGCACCGGCTAATACCGGGGTCATCTATCGTCGTACTGACTTGAATCCTCCGGTTGATTTTCCGGCTGATGCCAAATCTGTGCGTGATACTATGCTCTGTACTTGCTTGGTGAATGAGCATAATGTGCGGATTTCAACTGTTGAGCATTTGAATGCAGCATTGGCAGGTTTGGGAATCGACAACATTGTTATTGACGTCGATGCACCAGAAATCCCGATTATGGATGGTAGTGCTAGCCCGTTCGTTTTCCTGTTATTGGATGCGGGTATTGAAGAACTGAATGTCGCGAAGAAATTCGTACGTGTGAAAGAAACTGTTCGCGTGGAAGATGGTGATAAATGGGCTGAATTGGCACCATATCATGGTTTCAGTCTGGATTTTACCATCGACTTTAACCATCCAGCGATTGATTCCGGTTCACAGCGTTATAGTATGGACTTTTCAGCGGATTCATTCGTTCGTCAGATTAGCCGTGCCCGTACTTTTGGATTTATGCGTGATATTGAGTACTTACAATCTCAAGGTCTGTGCCTTGGTGGCAGCTTCGATTGTGCTATTGTGGTAGATGATTACCGTGTACTCAATGAAGATGGTTTGCGTTTTCATGATGAATTTGTTCGTCATAAAATGTTGGATGCCATCGGCGATCTGTTTATGTGTGGTTACAACATTATTGGTGCCTTTACCGCGTTCAAATCGGGTCATGCACTGAACAACAAGCTACTGCAAACCGTTTTGGCGCAAGAAAGTGCTTGGGAATTTGTCACATTTGAAGATGAGGCTGAAATGCCGCTGGCTTTCCGTGCCCCTTCATTAGTGTTGGCATAATGGCTAATGTGTGTGTTTCTAACATGTATATTAACTAAAAGAGTGTTGAGAACATTCCTATGATGCACCAGTGGGTTATGTTATCTATCACACTCCTTTCGCTGATGTTTTTCATTCAGCGTTAGCGCTTATTCTTGGCTGTGCTGGTACCCTCTCCGGCCAGTGCAGCTAATCGTTCTAATTTCCTTTTCAATTTTTCCGGGCTGCGTGCAGCCAACATCATTATTGTTTCTGCACTTTCATGAGTCAGTTGGCGCTTTGGTAAATCCTGATTATCATTATTGGATACTTCAACTGAGGATTTTGCGATGTTCTGTGCATTATTATCATACTTGACCATTAATGATGGATTAATCCTGATGTCGATTGAGGATAAAGATGGTAGAATTTCGCTCCTCAGAGTAGAACGCAACGTAGGAATTTCATAACGAAGCCGGGTCATCCAACTGGCATTTCCTGCTTCCAGTACCAGAATTTGTTTGCGATAATTGGCAACCCTGCACCATGGATGCAACTGTGCAGGAAGTAAGCTGAGAACAGCACGGTTGAGCTTCAATAATGCGATGGCATGTTTTTGAATTACTTGAAGTGGGCTTTTCCCGACAGTCGCCTCGTCTTCAAATAGAGTATCCAGTGATTGTGGGCGGCTATCTCGCATAATAAGGGCAGTTCCAGTATTTATTAATGAAGGATTAATGAGTATTTTAAATCTTTGGCGACAATTTGGTAGGCGTTATTTTTGGTCTCACCTTTTACTGGGCATAGTTGCCACGGGAATTGGTGTTCCTACTGTTTTTGCTAAAGTGGCAGAAAACCTTCCCCATACTAATACTTCTTCTACTCAAGAAAACCAAAATCAATCATTTTCTTCGTTTGAGCATTTATTTCAATTACACCTGTTTGAACTAAAAAGTGCTCAGCGTCAACCCTCCAATTATTTAAACTACTGGCAGCAACACGCTGTTCGTAACGTGATCCGTCAACTTTCTTTTGCTTTTTCGGTCACAGAGCCGGTTAGATGCGAAGAAGCAAAAGAAAGTGCTCGGAGTTCTTCTCCATCAATGCAACAGCTTATGCTGGACACTTTGCATGCTATGTTGACACAAGTATCAAAGCCATTTGATGACACCATATCTGATGTTGCGATACTAGTGACTGTTTTTCCTGATACGTACACACCAGCGCTCTGGGTAGCCCAAATTCAAGGGATCAGAGCAGGGCCATTATCCAATCATTTATTTTTGCTTTAATACTTTTGTATTATTTTATTCTTATTCAATAAGACTTTTTTCAAGAAATGATTGATTGGCTGCAAGAGTAGCCCTATCTGAGATGTACTAAATTATGCTGATTAAATTACTGACTAAAATTTTTGGTAGCCGTAATGACCGTACCCTGCGTCGTTTGCGTAAAGTAGTTGATGTGATCAACCACATGGAACCGGATTTTGAAAAACTTTCTGATGAAGAACTGAAAGCAAAAACAGATCAGTTCCGTACTCGTCTGAAGGAAGGGGAGTCACTGGAAAAAGTTCTCCCGGAAGCTTTTGCTACTGTACGTGAAGCCAGTAAACGTGTCTTTGGTATGCGTCACTTTGATGTCCAGCTGTTGGGCGGGATGGTACTGAATGAACGTTGTATAGCAGAAATGCGTACCGGTGAAGGTAAAACACTGACAGCAACGTTGCCTGCATATCTTAATGCCCTGAGTGGCCGGGGTGTCCATGTTGTTACCGTAAACGACTATCTGGCACAGCGGGATGCTGAAAACAACCGTCCACTATTTGAGTTTCTCGGCATGACAGTCGGTATTAACCTGCCGAACATGCCAGCGCCAGCAAAACGTGAAGCCTATAGTGCAGATATTACTTACGGAACTAATAATGAATATGGTTTCGATTATCTGCGTGACAACATGGCATTTAGCCCGGAAGAACGAGTTCAGCGTAAATTGCATTATGCCTTGGTGGATGAGGTGGACTCCATTCTTATCGATGAGGCTCGTACACCTCTGATCATCTCAGGGCCTGCGGAAGATAGCTCTGAACTTTATCTCAAAGTGGACAAATTGATACCAAACCTGATCCGTCAGGAAAAAGAGGATTCAGATACTTTCCAGGGCGAAGGTCACTTCTCAGTTGATGAAAAAACACGTCAAGTCAACCTGACAGAACGCGGTTTAGTGTTGATTGAAGAATTGCTTGTGGATGCCAAATTGATGAATGAAGGTGAATCTCTGTACTCGCCGACCAATATCATGCTGATGCACCATGTAACAGCAGCTTTACGTGCCCATGCCCTGTTTACCCGCGATGTAGATTATATTGTCAAAGATGGTGAAGTTATCATTGTTGACGAACATACTGGGCGTACCATGCAGGGACGTCGCTGGTCTGATGGATTGCATCAGGCAGTAGAAGCTAAAGAAGGTGTCGAAATCCAAAATGAAAACCAGACACTGGCTTCAATCACCTTTCAGAACTATTTCCGTATATATGAAAAATTAGCGGGGATGACGGGAACAGCCGATACTGAAGCTTTTGAATTCAGCTCTATTTATAAGCTGGATACTATTGTTGTTCCGACAAACCGCCCAATGGTCCGTCAAGATTTACCGGATTTGGTTTACATGACGGAAGCGGAAAAAATTGAAGCGATCATTGAGGATATCAGGGAGCGTACAAGCAAAGGTCAACCTGTGTTGGTGGGAACTATTTCGATTGAGAAGTCTGAGGTTATTTCTAATGCATTGACTGAAGCTGGCATTGTACACAATGTCCTGAACGCAAAATTCCATGCTATGGAAGCCGATATTATCTCTCAGGCAGGCCAAGCCAGTACGGTAACTATTGCAACCAACATGGCGGGACGTGGTACAGATATCATGTTGGGAGGAAGTTGGCAGGCAGAAATTGCCAAACTGAAAGAGCCAACCGAAGAACAAATTGAGAACATTAAAGCAGCATGGCAAGTGCGTCATGATGCGGTATTGGCAGCGGGTGGTTTGCATATTGTTGGTACAGAGCGTCACGAATCACGCCGTATCGATAACCAGCTACGTGGCCGTGCCGGACGTCAGGGTGATGCGGGTTCTTCACGCTTCTATCTCTCAATGGAAGATTCTCTGATGCGTATTTTTGCGTCTGAGCGTGTTACAGGCATGATGCGCAAGTTGGGTATGAAACCGGGTGAAGCGATCGAGCATCCATGGGTGACCAAAGCGATTGCTAATGCGCAGCGTAAAGTTGAGAGCCGTAACTTTGATATCCGTAAGCAACTACTGGAATATGATGATGTTGCCAATGATCAGCGTCGTGCAATCTATGCTCAGCGTAACGACTTACTTGATGTGAGTGATGTCAGTGAAACTATTTCCAGCATTCGTGAAGATGTCTTCAAAATAACGATTGATACGTATATTCCACCACAATCTCTGGAAGAAATGTGGGATGTTGAAGGTTTACAAGAACGTTTAGTCAACGATTTCGATCTGGATCTGCCAATAAAAGAATGGTTGGATAAAGAACCTGAGCTGCATGAAGAAACATTGCGGGATCGGATTCTTGATAAGGCGATTGAAGTCTATAAACAGAAAGAAGAGATCGTCAATGCAGAGATGATGCGTAACTTTGAAAAAGGCATTATGCTGCAAACTTTGGATACACTGTGGAAAGAACATTTAGCTGCGATGGATTACCTGCGTCAAGGTATTCATCTGCGTGGCTATGCTCAGAAAGATCCAAAACAGGAATACAAACGTGAATCCTTCGCCATGTTTGCCAATATGCTGGAATCATTGAAATATGAAGTGATCAGTACCTTGAGCAAAGTTCAGGTCAGAATGCCGGAAGAAGTTGAAGCACTTGAACAGCAACGCCGCGAGGAAGCTGAACGTTTGGCAAGAAAGCAGTACTTGAGCCATGAAGTTGAACAAGGCGCATTAATGTCAGAAGAGGAAGCACAGATGGCAAGTGGGGAACGTAAAGTTGGACGTAACGACACCTGCCCATGTGGTTCCGGCAAAAAATATAAGCATTGTCACGGGCGCTTATAATTAAAACCAAGTGAATGGAGCGAGTGGCAGGTTGCCACTCGCTCCATATTTCATGCTTATATAATCACAGTAACGGAAAGCTATCACGACTGAGATTGTCAGATTCAGCTCATCTCTAATTTTTGCATATTCCCCACATTTTGAATGAACATCTCATCATGGGAAATCAATACCATAGCTCCGGTATAGTCATGTAATGCTTTCTGGAGCAGTTCACGTGATTCTATATCCAGATGATTGTCTGGCTCATCTAACAACAATAGGGCAGGAGCATATGGACCACAAAACAGACAAGCCAGTGCAACTTTAAGTTGCTCCCCACCACTCAGATAGCCGACAGGCTTTAAAGCTTCTTCTCCACGAATACGTAATTGAGCAAGTCGAGTACGGTAGCGATCTTCAGTCCAGCCCGGAGACTGTAATTGAAAATTATGTAGTGCGGATTGATTTTTATCCAGAAACGAAAAATGTTGATCCATCAGACGATATGACGGTGTTATTCGGCGAGTACCTTGTTTGAGGGGCAGAACACCTGTTATGACTTTCAATAAGGTCGATTTCCCGCTGCCATTATTGCCGACAACAGCAAGGCGTTCATTATTATGAATTGTCAGACTAATAGGAGTGTTTGAGCCAAAGGGTAAAATAACATCCTGTAAGTAAAGTAACGGTGGAGTAGCAGTTTGTGGGGTAGCCACAGCAATGGACAACGGATCAATAATTTCTAATTTCGTTCTGGCATCTGTCGCCAGAGAGTTATTCCTTTGTATTCGTTCTTCATGCAGTTTTGCTTGCCGTGCCAAAGTGGCTCCTGAGCGCTCTAGTTCACGGTCAAGAATAAGTTTAGTTTGATTAGCATTTTCTCGCCGTTACTTGCCTTGACTCAGCCTTTTACTTACTTTTTCATGATCTTTTTGCTTATCTTGTAGTGCTTGTTTCCGGTTTTTTTGAGTTTGTTCGACTTCGCGTTGAATACCAAGCCGGAGTTGCTCCTTGCTTTCCAACCACGTTTCCCATCCACCGATACTACGCGATAATCCTAATCCACTGAGCTCATATACAATTGAGGTATGTTGTAACAGTTGAGTATTGTGGGTAACCAGCAAAATACCACCATTGAAAGCTTCCAGCCATCGGGCTAACCAAAGACGTCCTTGTCGATCAAGATGATTACTTGGTTCATCCAAGATCATAAAACCTACATCTTGTCTCTTTAGTGTTAATAACCTAATCCGTGTTTGCTCCCCACCACTTAGAGAATCAAAAGGTTGGTTTAGTATTTTTGGATTGAGTTCACCTTCTGCCAGCAGGGATTCGACCTGAAATTTCCAATCCCAATTACCTTCCATTACATCGAAATCATCTGTATCACCAATACCTGCCAGAACTCGTTCATTAGCTCTCATAATTTTAGTTAATCCCAGCATATCGGCAGCATTACCAACAAAAGATGATAGGCTTTGTGATAAATAACCTACATTACAAAAATGTTTTACACTGCCTTCGGTGGGAGATATCTGCCGCGTCAATATAGATGCCAACCAGGATTTACCAATACCATTACGTCCGATTAACGCATGTTGTTCTGCATTCAAAAACATATCAATACCAGAAAATAAAGGGGTTGCTTCACCAGAAAACTGATAGGCGATTTGTCTTGCTTCAATTAATTGTTGAGCGTCATTTTGCATAAACGGTTTTTCCTTATTCTTTGAAATAATGGCTTAAACCTGAATCCATTTTTAGACAGAGTTTTATACCGCTTGCTGTTTGTTTTTACATGATATGTTTTTGTGAAAGGTAAAAGTGATTAACGATTAAATGAAAGACAAGTTTGCGATTTAAGCTAATTTTATTGTAGTCTGCAAGATATAATCACCTAGGTTAAATAATCAATAGCAAGAAAAAACAATTATGGAAAAAAAATATCTGCATATTGCCGCAGGCATCATTAAAAATAGCACTGATGAAATATTTATCACACAGCGTAGTGCTGATTCACATATGGGCGGTTTTTGGGAGTTTCCCGGAGGTAAACTTGAACAAGGAGAAACACCTGAGCAAGCATTGATTAGAGAATTAAAGGAAGAAGTCGGGATCACTGTGACTCATTGTAAATTGGTAGATACTATTACACATGATTTTCCTGACCGAAATATCACACTCTACTTTTTTCTGGTTGATGAATGGAAAAATGAACCATTTGGTAGAGAAGGACAGCCTTCCCGCTGGGTATTACGGTCAGAATTGATTGCTGATGAATTTCCACCCGCAAATCGTAGTATTGTCGCTTTTTTAACAAAAAATGACTCCCATTAAAAACAGGGATTACTTTTTTAAAATCATTTGCTTTAGAGAATGACATCGCGATAGTACTAAATAAAAATAGTACTAAATAAAATCAGTGCCCTCGCGATGTCATCTAAGTGATATCACCGTTCTGGATCTTCGCTCCAGCTATCATTTTCTGCACTATCGCTTTGACTCGGTATTTTCTTTTCTTCGCTGGCCCACTCTCCCAAGTCGATTAATTGGCAACGTTTACTACAAAATGGGCGGTGTGGGCTGATTTCACCCCATATTACTGTGTTGCCACATGTTGGACATTCGACTGTCAATACTTCAGACATCTTACTTTCCTTTCCCCTGCTTGATTTCGGAGCCATGTTAACAGCAGGCTAATTCAAAAGACAAATGGGCAGGAACGATACGCTCATTATCCATAGGCAAGAAACGGATGGCGAAACGTGTCTTATAGCCGGAGACTTGTGGGTAAATTAATGCATTCGGTACGACGTCCAATTTCAGCCTCAGGAGGTCTGCTTCGTCAGCATTGTCTTGATAAAAACCATTGTGACTGATTTTAGGCGTAAATACTGCCGATTGGCGTATGAGTTCCAGAATACTTTCCAATGCTTGCTTTAATGGGAGGAGGCTGCCTAGCCAGGCTTTGACCGATTCATCTCTGACTGATTGTGGCAAATACAGCCACAAGTGCAATGTTGGCAAATCAAAACTACAACATCCCCCCGGAATGCTTAGTCTTTGGCGAACCATATTGATGATGCGATCTTCTTTGATATGCTGGCTGAGTCGGGGGCCTTGATTCAAGGCAATACTGCATTCTTTCAGCTGCTTCGCTAAATTCTGGATCATGCCAGTATCTGCATTTGGAGCGCCGAGCCACAGTTTTAACTTAACTTGCTGGCGATCCAACTCTTTTAATAATTCAGAACGGACTTCACCACGATCTAGGATCTCAATTAGTTCTGAGATTGTACGAAAAAACGACAGGCTGCTTGCCAGAGAATCTAAGTGGCGTTGTTTTTCCAACTGTTGCAGTGAAGATTCAATTCTCAACCATGAACGCATTCTTTCATTGAGTGGATGTTCAAAAATAATAGTAGAGGTTGCATCACTCATTACGGTTTTCCTGTCTGACTGATTTTGCTTGTTTTAAATATTGTTGATGTAATTCAACCACACGGGAGACAATGTCTTGTTCTCCATGGTGATTAAAGATGACATCATCTGCTTTATCCAGTCTGTCATGACGGCTGGCTTGCGCAGCCAGAATATTTTCCACTTGTTTACGGTTTACGCCATCACGTGCCATTGTCCGAGCAATTTGTGTTTCTGGTGAGATGTCAACAACTAAAATACGGTCTGCCAGATGCATTAAATTATTTTCAATTAACAGAGGAACCACCCAAATAACGTAGGTGGCAGTCACTTGGTTTAATTGTCGCTGAGTTTCTGAGTGTATCAGCGGATGCAACAGCGCATTCAGCCACTGTTTTTCTTCCGGAGATGCAAAAATTTTTTGGCGTAGCAATGCGCGGTTTAGACTACCATCGGATAATAATATGTCAGATCCAAAGTGCTGTGAAATTGCCAGCAATGCGGGAGTACCAGGAGCAACTACTTCTCTGGCAATAATATCGGCATCAACAAGAGGAACACCAAGGGATGAAAATACATTAGAGATAGTCGTTTTACCGCTACCAATTCCACCTGTGAGTGCAACAATATAAGTCATCCTATCCCTTAAAATATTTCTGATAGTATAATTAAATTGTAACCTAAGGAACGCTAATGAGCTATAAACAAACGAATATATTCCCAGCTTTTGTGTCCTTGAGGAAGCATAATGAAATATGTAAATATTTTGTTAAACCAATATTGTTCCTAATTGAAAAATAGGCAGATACATGGCCAACAATAATAAACCAATAATCAATGCCATTATCAACATCAATAGAGGTTCAAGTAATTGAACTAAACTATCAGCAAGGTTGATGGATTTTTCTTGATACCATTTTGCAATATTAAACAAGAATAATTCTAACTCGCCTGATTCTTCACCTATCATGACAAATTGCTGGCATAACGAAGGGAAAAATGCTGCTTTTTTTAATGCATCACTCATAGGAATTCCCTGTTGGATCTGTTTATGTAAGCTTTTTACTCCAGCAATAAAAATTGGATGACGAGTGGCATTGATAGCACATTCTAGCCCTGTTGTTAGTGTTAACCCTGCTTTCTGTGTCATAAATAAAATATGGAATATCTGGTTTATTTGTTGATAAATTATCAATTTTTTAAAAAGAGGGAGCTTCAGCATGAGCATTTTTTCTTTTGTTTGCAATATTGAAAAACGCTTACGTAACCATAGGTAACCAGTTAGCAATATAAATATTATTATTAGTAGTAATAGCCCATACTGGATCAAAAAGTCAGATCCCGACAAAACCCACCGTGTTAATAGAGGCAAGGTAGCATTAAACGAAGAATAAACTTGTCGAAATTCCGGCAGAACAAAGATCAACATCAAAATAATAACTAACAGTGTGACAAAAGCGACTATCAAAGGGTAGCGATAAGCTTTTTGCATTTTTTTCAGTAATGCATCCTGTTGCTCTAACTGATTGATGATTAATTGGCAGCAATTCTCAAGCTGGCCTGTTTGTTCTCCGACTGCAATAATTTGGCAGAATAAAGGAGAGAATAGCTTCGGATAATGAGCTAATGTTGTTGAAAATGATTCTCCTTGACTAATTTTCTGGATCATATCCGTTAATACACATCGCCAGAGAGCAAATTTGCAATCTTGCAATAAGATAACTAACCCCCGTAAAAGGGGGATGCCTGATGTTAGTAGCGTACTTAATTGATGAATGAAATGTAGTCGGTAAGCAACTTCTTTTTCACCGTAGTGAATCACCCTTTTGCATTTAATGGAATAAGGTTGCAGATCGAGATGGCCTAAGTACCGGAAGACACTTTTTTTACTGTAACCGATGCTCTCCCCCGCTATAATCTTTCCTTTATTATTAATGGCTTGCCATTGGTAGATATACTCTATTTTCATACAGTTTCATGGCCTGTAATCTGGTAAATCTCTTCAAGAGTAGTTATCCCTTTTTCTACTAATGTGATGCCTGACGAAAACAGTGTTGAACCCTGCTGCTGGGTGAGTAAATGTGAGAGATTGTCAGTTAAATGTTCAGACAGGGTTTGCAGGAATTCTGATTTAATTTCGAGAAATTCATAAATGGCTGTCCTACCATAATAACCAGAAAAACAGTGGTCACAGCCAACCGCATGCCATTTTTTTAGTGTTAAGGCCGATGGGCTTTCTTCTTTATTAGTTATGTTGGGAATAATAGTCGGAGTGCTATCTTGTTGGCGACAGTGGGGGCAAAGTTTGCGAACTAACCGTTGGGCAATAATCAATTTTACGCATGAAGCTGTGGTATAGCCAGAAATTCCCAGATTTTGCAGGCGGGATAAGGTATCGATAGTCGAGTTAGTGTGTAGTGTCGATAAAACTAAGTGGCCTGTTTGTGCAGCTTTCATTGATATTTCGGCAGTTTCATTATCACGGATTTCACCAACCATGATGATATCGGGGTCTTGCCGCAATAACGCCCTGAGAACTTTGGCAAAATCTAGCCCAATTTTGTTATTTACAGGTGTTTGATTAATGCCATTCAAAGGGATTTCTACGGGATCTTCAACACTACAGATATTCTTTTTAGCTTGATTTAAATATTGCAGGCAACTATAGAGAGTGACAGTTTTTCCGCTGCCGGTTGGGCCTGTCACTAAAATCATGCCTTGTGGTAAATGGATCTTCTGCCTTAAAAGTTGTAACTGTGATTCAGGCAGGCCAAGTTGTTCCAATGACAATTGGTGTATGGTATTTAGAATTCGAAGGACTATTTTTTCTCCATGTAGTGTCGGCAGTGTAGATATACGTATCGCATAGTTATTCTTACTGTCGTTCCAGTCAAATTGCCCATCTTGTGGATGACGTTTTTCAGCGATGTTGAGTTTTGCGATAATTTTCAAGCGGGCAGGAATACTCGCATTCATCTGAGGTGGCGGCGTTTTCATTGTATGTAATATTCCATCCACTCGAATGCGTATTTGATAATTATTTTTAAAAGGCTCAAAATGAATATCTGAGGCTCTTTTTTGTATTGCAGTTAATAACGTCTGATTAATTAATTGAATAACTGGGGCATCTATATCTTCATCTCGGATATTATTAGTTTGTATTGTATGATGATTGGAATAGTTGGTGTTCAGTTTTTCTATACGATAAGACTCCATATCATCATTTTCTGCGCAATAAATTTCTTCTGATATCAGAGGTTTTTCCTGTGTCAGCATAGATTCTATTTTTGCTTGAGGCCAAATATTTATATTCACAATCAGGCCAGAAACAAAACGTAATGCAGCGATGAAATCTTCGTTAGGTGATTTACTACAAGCTATGGTAATAGTATGGTGATCTTTTTGTATAACAATAGCCTGATACTGTTGGCACAGATCTTTTATTTCTCTTTCCATTAATACGTTTTCCTTATTTTTCATTAATAATATCCTTCATTTTTAAAATTACAGTTTTATTTCTCGAAAACTTCAATTAATTGGTTGTGTTTTTTGTTTGAAAGTGGTTAATGATTTTATTTATTTGATATAAAACTCTTTGATATTTAAAATTTCAATGTTTCCTGACATTTTATTTTCAATGATTCATTCTTAGATTCACAAATAGTTTTCCACTGAGTGAATCCTGTTTTAATATCCTGAGTTGGTTTTAAAATAGCATTCAAGCCACTGAGGTTTTGTTGACCTGTAACGATTATTTCTCCTTCTTTTACTGAGATGGCGCTGATATATCGGCTATTATGGCCGGATGGAATGGAAACCTGGCCTGAATTACATTCTTTATAATTCTCAGTTTCAAAACGACAAAGCTCTATGCCGGATCTATAAGGTACAATAGCTTGTAGCATATCGGTTAATGCTGCTTTTTGGATATATCCTTGATAACTGGGAATGGCAATTGCGCCGAGAATTGACACGATAGCCATAACAACCATCACTTCAATCAATGTAAATCCTTGCTGATTCATTTTTTTTCCTTTTTTGTAGTTTGGTGACATATCCGATTGCATGTGGCTATAACCTTTCAAATAATTACGTTGCTATAATATTGTGCCGTGATGCTGCAATTTGAAATCTATTGGGAATAAATTCGGATAAGAATAAGCATGAATTAAAAGGAGAAAAATAAAATAGCCTTCATGATATTTATCGAGTTGGTTCGAAGAAATAATCATGTGTTACATTTTTTGCAAAAAAAATTTCGAGCCTGTTTGAAAATAAAAGATCCGCAGAAATATAGGACGCTTGAAAGTGCTAACATGCTAACCTGTTACATTTTATACCAATCGCCATTGAAGATGCTTGATTTCTTATCCAAACCCGATCATGCTTGCAGCCATGAAAATTCATCTGACACCAGAACAAAAACGCGCCCTCGAATTGATGCACGATACGACTCGTGATAGTCGAGTCTGTGATCGCATCAAGGCCGTGCTTTTGGCATCAGAGGGCTGGACAGCTCAGATGATTGCCCAAGCCTTACGTATTCATGAAAGTACGGTAAGCCGTCATCTAA